>JACPHE010000017.1 GCA_016188765.1 Parcubacteria group bacterium
CCGAGGACTGGCGCAAGAAGTTTGAGTATGCATGATCTTTGATATCGAGACCTCGCCTCGATAAAAGTTCTCGGTGAAAAACACTGGGGACTTTTTTATTTTAAAAAACCGCGTTTGCTAAAGTCGGTTTTTGATGGTAAGGTCTTTTAAAGGATAAATTTTATAAATTATGAATAAAGAATTGGTCAAAAACGAAATTTTAGAAGGAATCGATAAGATCACTTTAAGAAAAGATATTAAAAGGATGTCTTTATTTGGTTCCTATTTGCGCAACGAACAAAATAAGGACAGTGATGTGGATTTATTGATTGAGTTTAAACCGGCCGCTAAAGTTGGTCTTTTTGGGTTATCCCGGTTGCAGAACGAACTGGAGGAGTCGTTAAATGCCAAAGTGGATTTGGTAACCCCTGACTCACTAAGCAGGTATTTTAGATCGGAAGTTTTATCGCAAGCCGAACTCATTTATGAAGAAGAATGACCTTGTTTACTTGAATCATATTCTTGAAGCCATTAACAAAATTGAGAAATACATTGCCGGTGTATCTTATCGAGGATTTTTCAAAAAATGACATGATGATAGATGCGGTAGTCAGAGAATTGGAAATTATTGGCGAAGCGGCTAAAAATTTAAGCGAGGATTTTAGGAGGAAATATCCAAAATTTCCTTTGCGCGAAAGTGCAGACATGAGAAATTTTTTGATCCATGAATATTTTGGAGTTAATTCCAAAATTGTCTGGAACACTTGTAAGAATGACTTGCCTGATCTCAAAAAACAAACCGAGAATATCGTAAGTAAACGCAATTGATAAATTTTATCACAGAATAAATATGCAAAACTGCATTTTTTGCAAAATTTCAGCTCATGAGGTAGTATCAGACATTGTCGCTGAAGATGCCGATGTTATTGTTTTTAAGGATATTCATCCTAAAGCCGAAACGCATTGGCTGATTGTGCCTAAAAAACACATCCACTCGGTCTCGGCGGTAGAGTCATCTGACTGGCCGCTGGTGGCCAGTGTTATTAAAAAAGCGGCTGATGTAGCCAAAGAAAAAGGTTTGGCTGGCTACAAACTGGTGTTTAATGTCGGCCGCGAGGGCGGGCAAATGGTGGATCATCTCCATTTGCATTTATTGGCCGGTGGCAAGGTAGAATTGCCATAAATTTGATCGCAAACATCACTCCTCGCAGACGGCATGGAGTCCTCTCAACTAGATTCTCGGTCATCTCCATGATGCTGCTCGGAATGATGTTTGCTTCGTTTAATGATAGAATTAAGAAAAAAAGACAGAGAATCAACTTTAAATTTATTAAGACGCTTCACCAAAAAAGTGAGGCAGAGCGGAGTTTTGCTGCAGGCGCGGCGGAATATGTTTCGCGTACGAGTCAAAAATAAACGCAAGGTAAGAGACAGCGCTTTGAGGCGCATAAAGTTAAAGGCCTTACGCGCCGATTTGTCCAAACTGGGCGAGGTTGAGCCGGGCGAGAAAATGGATCTGTCTAAAATTAAAAGGAAGAGATAGCCATCAAAACATCACTCCTCGCAGACGGCATGGGATAAACCTTGCCCAAGCAAGGTTTATCGATCATCTGATTTCGGGTCATCTCCATGATGCTGCTCGGAATGATGTTTTGACTTATTTTCTTTAATGCTTAAAGATAAAATCACATCCGATTTGAAGGACTCATTAAAGAGCGGCGATGTGTTGCGCCGGTCGGTGTTGGGCATGCTCAAGGCGGCTATTGGCAATAAAGAAATAGAAAAAAGAAAAAAAGAAGAAGGGTTAAGCGAAACAGAGATACAAGAAGTTATTCGGTCGGAGGTAAAACGAAGGCAAGACGCTGTCACGGCTTTTAGAGTCGCCGGTAGAGAAGAACAAGCCCAAAGCGAAGAAGCTGAAGCCGAAATTTTAAAGGCGTACTTACCGCCCCAAGCCAGCGACGGTGAAATTAAAACGGCCGTGGAAAAGGCCATGGCCATGGCGGGTTCAAAGTCAAAAAATGACTTTGGGAAAATTATGGGGCTGGCCGTAAAAGAACTTGCCGGCCGGGCCGAGGGTGGCAGAATCAAGTGGACTTTGGAAAGCATGCTGGAGTAGGTTTTTTAAGTTTCAAAAATAAACAAACTATTTCGTTACATTAGAATCCCCAGCGTGGATTCTAATTGATGCATCGGCCTCGCTCGTCCCTCGCCAAGCTCGGGACACCATGCCCGCTCGGCCGATGAATCAACTCAATAGTTTGTTTATTTTCCATAATTTTCAAATCATGGAACGCAATGTAAAATTTTCCTATTCCGGCATAGATAAAAATAAAATTCTAAAGGCGGCCAATTCGGCGCTGCCCAAAGGCAAGGCCGTCAATGATTACGGCCTTATTTTTGTTTCCAAGCAAAAAATGGCCGAATTAAATAAAAAATACCGCCACAAGAAAGGAGCCACGAATGTTTTAAGTTTTGGCACCGGTCTTTCTAAAGAACTGGGGGCGGGCACGGTGGTGCTTTGCCCCAAGGTGGCCGGCGCGGAGGCAAAAGAGCATGGTTTTACACAAAAAAATTGGATGACGCGCCTCATTGTTCATGGTATATTGCATTTAGCCGGATATGGTCATGATACTGCTACAACCCAAAAACAAATGGAGGGGCTGGAGAAGATTGTTTTAAGTAAACTTGGAATCAAAAATGTCTAATGTCTAAATCCAAACGCCTAATCAAGGACTAATGATTAAATGACAAAAAATCTTTTTGACATTGGATATTTGGACTTTGATATTTATTTGTAATTTAGGTTTTGTCATTTGTAATTTTCAACCACTGTGGCTCGAGAACGCATCATAACTGCTTTGGACTTGGGTTCCCATAAAGTGCGGGTGGCCACTCTTTTGATAAGTCCGGCCGACGACTTAAAAATTATCGGCTGGGGCGAGAGTCCGGCCCGGGGCATCAGGCGGAGCCAGATAATTGACGCCAAAGAGGCCGCGGAATGCATAAAAGAGGCAGTCAACGCGGCTTCCAAATCGGGTAATGTTAAAATATCCCGAGCGGTGGTGGGTTTGGGCGGCCCCCATTTTAAACTTCTGGATTCGCGCGGGGCCATTGCTGTTTCCCGAGCCGATGGGGAAATTTCGCCTTTGGATGTGGAACGGGTCTTGGACTCAGCCCGCGCTGTCTCTATACCGCCCAACAGGGAGATAGTGCACACCATTCCGGTGGAATATATTATTGATGCCGAAGAAAAAATTAAAGATCCGGTAGGCCTGCGGGGAGTGCGTTTGGAAGTAAACACTGTTTTGGTTTTGGGTTCCACTCCGGTTTTAAAGTTGGTTAGAAAATCAGTGGAAGCGGCCGGTTTAGAATTGGAGGGTTTCGTTTATTCTCCTTTGGCCATCAGCCGAGCGATATTATCTAAAAAACAACGGGAACTGGGCGCGGCGGCAGTGGATATTGGCAGCACCGCCACCAGCGTGTCTGTTTGGGAGGAGTCGGAACTAAAATACGCCTCGGTCATACCCATGGGTTCCAACCATATTACTAATGATGTAGCCATCGGTTTGAGAATAGCCCCCGAGATATCGGAAAAAGTTAAAACCGAACACGGCTGTTGTATATCCGGAACCGTTTCCCGCAGAGAGCAAGTTGTTTTAGCGGACTGGGGTTTGGAAAACACGGTGGTGCCCAAATGGGAATTGGCTCGTATTATCGAGGCGCGCGCCGGCGAAATTATAGAGCTGGTTCAGGAAGAGTTTAAAAAAGCGGGCAAGGCCAACCAGTTGCCGGCCGGTGTGGTGCTTTCCGGCGGGGGAGCGCGTTTGGAAGGCATAGTGGAATTGGCCAGAAAGAAACTAAAATTGTCCGTGGAGACAGGGCGGGTGCGTGAAATCAAAACCGATTTTCAGGAGTTTTTTAACTCTGACGCCGCCACGCTCGCGGGTATTCTGCTGTATCAGTATGATCAGGAAAAGAAAGCGGGCGAGGGCCGGCAGAAGATATTTGCGGAATCGTCTTCGTCCAGTTATTTTTGGGGCAAGGTCAAAGAATGGTTTTCGGATTTGATACCGTAGAATATAGAAGCTAGAATTTAGAAAGTAGAAAGTAGAAAATAGAATGTAGAAAGTAGAAAAGATAAGATAAAACTATTTTTAAATAAGGAGGGTGCAATGGCCAAGAAAAAGCGGCGGAGGGTTTCCAGAGGCGACAACGGCCGGCATCTGGAGGAATTGGGCCGGGTTTGTTCGGCGGCTATCGCGAGAGGGGACTTTGATTTTAAGGGTGACGGGTTTCCGTTTCAAAAAGAAACACGGAGCGCTAAATTGGATCATCGCGCCAATCGGGTCATGGAGGGTCTAAACCGCGCTTAACGCGGCCGGGCTGGGTTAAAAACAACCCGGCCCTTGTTTTACTATTGCCTATTTCTTAAAGGGTGCTACAATCCTATAAATTCTGGACGCGGTCTTTTTTAGAAATTAGATATTGGAAATTTTCAAGGTATGCCTCAAATCAAACCAGATGTAGAGACATTTGCCCGCATTAAGGTGGTGGGCGTGGGCGGTTCGGGCGGCTCGGCCATTCACCGCATGATGACAAGCCGCATTCAGGGCGTGGATTTTGTGGCGGTCAACACCGACGCCCAAGCGTTGCACCATTGCCAAGCGCCTCGCAAAATTCATATTGGCAAAAGCACCACCCGAGGTTTGGGAGCGGGCATGAATCCGGATATCGGCCGCCAGGCGGCCGAAGAAAGCCGCGAGGAGATAGAAGAATCCCTGCGCGGTTCGGATATGGTTTTTATAACCTGTGGCATGGGCGGCGGCACTGGCACCGGGGCCTCGCCCATTGTGGCCGAAGCGGCCAAAGAAGCCGGTGCTTTAACAGTGGCCGTAATCACACGACCCTTTTCTTTTGAGGGCCTGCAAAGAAGCCGCATTGCCGAAACAGGCATAGAAGAATTGAAAGAGCGGGTGGATACCATAATAACCATTCCCAACGACCGCCTGCTCAATATTATAGACCGCAAGACCTCGCTTATAAGTTCCTTCGAGATTGTGGACGATGTTTTGCGCCAGGCCGTTCAGGGCATTTCTGATTTGGTAACCATGCCCGGCATAGTCAATGTGGACTTTGCCGATGTTAAGGCCGTCATGAAAGACGCCGGTTCGGCTTTGATGGGCATTGGCCGCGCCACCGGCGATGATCGGGCCCAAGAAGCGGCGCGCGCGGCCATCAATTCGCCGTTGTTAGAAGTTTCCATAAACGGCGCCAAAGGGGTGCTGTTTAATGTTTCGGGCGGTTCGGATCTTTCTATGAGCGAGGTCAACGAGGCCGCGCAAATAATCACCGAGTCCATAGACCGTGACGCCAAAGTCATATTCGGCGCGGTCATAGACGACAAATTAAAAAAGGGTGAAATAAAAATAACGGTGGTGGCTACCGGTTTTAATCCCGAAACCTTGGCCGCCGCCGCGTCATTTTTGCAGGACACCGGGCCATTTTTAAAAAACAAGGACTCTGCTTTTGGCCGGAAGGATGACTTGGGCGAGACCGTGGCTTTTAAGACCGCTAAAGCGCCCGCTAAGGCCTTTGAAACGCAAGTTTCTTCGCTTAACGAAGAAGACGAAGACAACGACGAATTCGTCGTCCCGGCGTTTATACGAAGGAAGATGAAGTAATACTCAGAATCCCGGAAGGAATCTCTAAAGGACTGCCCTTTGGGGGTTTTTTCTGTGGATAAGACCGCCTCTTTATCCCTTTTCTCCCGTTTGGTGTAAAATAAGTTCAAGTGGTTATAATTTTTTAACGAATGCGGTTCGGATTTTTTGTAATTGGTTTTTGAGTTGTGAGGTCTACAGGTTTCGGATTCTCTGCAGACCTTTCAATTCAAGCGCGCTCTGGTTGCAAATATCAGAATCTCATTAAAAAACAATGAGCAGCCCCCGCGTCGCCAAAAAAAAGGTCTCTACCATCACTGTTGGGCGAAATAGTCGTATCCATAGTATCAGCCGTATCAAACAAGTCCAGAATGAAACCCGAGTTTCTTTGGTGCGGCGCTATTTTAGCCGGCCGGATGTGCATCCTTTCGACGAAGTTAAGTGGGAAAAGCGCGATATTAAAATTTCTGGGCCGCGAGGCACCTTGGTGGATGCTAAGGGTCTGGAATTTCCGAAATTTTGGTCGCACAACGCTGCCAGCATCGCCGGATCAAAATATTTTAGGGGTTCGGGTGATAAACGGGAGACCTCGGTTAAGCAAATGATCACCCGGGTGGTTAAAACCATCACCGCCTGGGGCGAATTATCCGGCTATTTTAATTCTAAAAACGAAGCCAAAATTTTTGAGGATGAACTCACCCATATTTTGCTCTATCAAAAGGCCGCTTTCAACAGTCCGGTCTGGTTTAATGTGGGCGTAAGGGAAAAACCGCAATGCAGTGCCTGTTTTATACTTTCAGTGAACGACAACATGGAATCCATCATGGAATGGATTTCTACCGAGGCCTCCATTTTTAAAGGCGGCTCGGGCGCCGGTGTTAATTTGTCCAAATTGCGTTCTTCGCGGGAATCGCTTACCAACGGGGGTTATTCTTCGGGCCCGGTTTCATTTATGCGCGGCGCCGATTCGGTGGCTGGCATGATTAAGTCGGGCGGAGCCACGCGCCGGGCGGCCAAAATGGTCCTGTTAAACATTGATCACCCCGATGTGATGGAGTTTATCCGCTGCAAGGCCGAAGAAGAAAAAAAGGTGCGGGCTTTTATGGCGGCCGGCTACAATATGCAAAATCTGAACGAACCGGCCTGGAATTCCATTCAATTTCAAAATGCCAACAACTCCGTGCGCTTGTCCGACGAATTTTTAAAAGCCGTGGAGAATGGCCGGGACTGGCAGACCAGGTTTATAAAAACAGACGAAGTGGCCGATACTTATCCGGCTCGCGACCTGATGCGGGAAATTTCCCAAGCGGCTTGGGAATGCGCCGACCCGGGCGTGCATTACAAAACCACCATAGATAAATGGCATACCGCTTCTAACACCGGCCCGATCAATGGTTGCAATCCCTGCAGTGAATATATGCATTTGGATAATTCCGCCTGCAATCTGGCTTCTATAAACCTAATGCATTTTTTAAATGCCGACGGCACATTCAAAATCCGCGATTTTACGCAGGCGGTGGATGTGGTTACTTTGGCGCAAGAGATTATCGTGGGTCAGTCCTCTTATCCCACAGCTAAAATAGAGCAAACAGCGCACGATTTTCGCCAACTGGGTTTGGGTTTTACCAATCTGGGCGGTTTATTGATGGCTAAGGCCCTGGCTTATGATTCCGATGAAGCGCGGGGCTGGGCCGGCGCGATTACGGCTTTGATGTGCGGCGAGGCCTACCGGCTTTCGGCTGTGATTGCTTCTAAAATGGGCGCTTATAACGGTTACGGCAAAAATAAAGAACCGCAACTAAAAGTTATCGGTATGCATCGCGATAAAGTCAAAGAAATAAATTCAAAATTCTTGGACGATAAAAAACTTTATGCCGCCGCCGCCGAGATCTGGAACGAGGCCTTTAATTTGGCCAAAAAACATGGCGTCAGGAATTCGCAAGTAACGGTAATAGCGCCCACGGGCACCATCGCTTTAATGATGGACTGCGCCTGCACGGGCGTGGAGCCGTTGTTTGCGCCTTTGGTTTATAAGCAACTGGTGGGCGGCGGCTATATGAAGTTTGTGGCCGACACGATTCCTTTGGCTCTTAAAGAATTAAAATATTCGCCCAAGCAAATAACAGAAATCATGAAGTGGATTGAAGACAAGGGTGTGGTGGAGGGCGCGCCGGGTTTAAAAGAAGAGCATTTGCCGGTTTTTGATTGCGCCGTAAAGCCGGCTGCCGGCACGCGGGCGATTCACTGGCAAGGTCATGTAAAAATGGTGGCGGCGGTTCAACCCTTTATTTCTGGCGCTATTTCCAAGACCTTCAACATGGCCGAAGAGACCACGGTGGAGGAAATTCAAGACGCTTATATGCTGGGCTGGAAACTCGGCTTAAAGGCCTTCGCTGTTTACCGCGACGGCTGTAAAGCGGCGCAACCCTTATCCACTAAAAAGAAAAAAGAAGAACCCCAGGCCCAGTTGACTTTGAATGTAGGGCCGCAACAAAGAAAACTTCCGGCGGTGCGCAGTTCCGAAACCCATAAATTTACCATAGCCGGACATCAGGGTTTTTTAACTTACAGTATTTACGACGACGCTTCGTTGGCCGAGATATTCATTCGCATCGCCAAGCAGGGCTCCACTTTGGCCGGTCTCTTGGACACTTTTGCTATTGCGGTTTCCATGGCTTTGCAGCATGGCGTGCCGCTTAAAAAATTGTGCCACCAGTTTGTTCACGGCCGTTACGAGCCCATGGGTTTTACCGAAAACCCCAACATTCCGGTGGTTAGTTCCATCACCGACTATATCTTTAAATATCTGGCTTTAAGATTTTTGCCGGTTGCCGATTTGGCCGAATTTGGTTTGGAGTCCTCAAATAGAATAGAGAGCCATATGCCTAAACTCAACACTCCTGCGGAAAGCCCCTCGGCAGGGCTCGGGGTAAACAGCGATTTGGTTATGGAAAATTTACCGGCCAAGGAATTAGTGGGAGCTAAACTCGCAGCCAAGAAATCGGAAAGCGTTATCTACGCCGGCACTGTTTGCAAATTATGCGGCGGCATGATGATCCGCACCGGCACCTGCCTGACCTGCCGCCAATGCGGGGAAGCGAACGGGGGGTGTTCTTAGTTTACTTTAATTCGCCAAAACATCGCTCCTCCGCGGAGAAAATGGAGTCCTCTTTATTTGTAAAATGGTCTTCTCCATTATCCGCTCGGAGCGATGTTTTGCCTTTTAGATGTTAATTATAGTGACAGGGAATGGGAAGGGTAAGACTACCAGCGCTTTGGGACAGGCGCTACGGGTGGTGGGCGAGGGCGGCCGGGCGGTGATGTATCAGTTTATAAAAGGGCCGTGGAAATCGGGTGAGGATGAATCGCAGAAAATGCTTCAGCCGCACTTCGAGATAATTAAGGGCGGGAAAGGTTTTGTGGGGATTTTGGGTGACCCATATCCACGGTCGGTCCATATCAAAGCTGCCGTAGAAACATGGACAAAAGCCAAAGAGGCGATTGAGTCCAAAAAATATCAGCTGGTTATTTTGGATGAAGTCAATGTAGCCCTAAAATTGGGCTTGCTTAAAATAAGTCCCGTGTTTTCTTTTTTGAAAAAATATCGCGGAATTGTTAATATTATGGCTACTGGCCGTGACGCCCATCCCCGTTTGATAAAACTAGCCGATCTGGTTTCGGAGGTTAAAGATATAAAACACCCTTTCCATAAAGGCGTTGGAGCACGCAAGGGTGTAGAATACTAGCCAACTAATGTTAAAGCTCAAATGTCTAATCAATGTCTAATGCCTGAATGACAAACTTGAAATTTGGATTTTGAACTTTATTTGTCATTTGGATTTTGGAATTTGCCATTTTTATCATGGTTTTTGGTCTAATAATCGGTTTTGTAGTCGGTTTTATCCTGGCGGCTATCATCGCCCTGGTTATGGCCGCCAACAGCGGTTAATTCTACTCCCATTTCCACCCTAAATGTAAGATTCTTATCGGGTCGATCGGTTTCTTTAATGCTTCAAAGAAGATAATTAGATCGCCCAACTAATCGACGGAGCCGAGTGGACGGCTCTAGAAATCAGGTACCGCAGACCTCCATCTGCCAGCACCATCCACACAAGGCCTTGAGCAAAACCCGCTCTCGGCCTTTTTTATTTGCTAAATTTATTATTCTTGCCATCAATTATCAATATCAAATATTAATATCAAAATTATCAAATCTTATGATACTATATATTATATATCTGATTATATACACTTTCACACGATCGTATTAGAATGTATATGAGCATAAATATAGCTTAAAGCTTTTAAACTGTTTAAGTTGGATATTCGCAATTGAGTGAAACAATAAAATAAGAATGAAAGAGAAAAAATATTTACCCACTCTAATTTTGGAAAAGCTGGCCGAAGTTGGAGAGTTATCTTTGGAGGCCATGTTCCCCAAAAATCGCGCCGAGTCGGCGCTATGGAGAAAGATACTGGGTCTGCCTCAAGATTATGAATTCTCTAAACAAACCTTCTCCACAACTCTGGCGCGGTTAAAGAAACAAGGTTTGGTAAAAAATACCGGTAACAATCGCAGATCGCTGTGGTTTTTAACCTCCAAGGGTCAAAAAGAGATTGATCTTTATGGCAAACCCTTAATTCCGGCAGAATCAGATGGTGTTCCTAGATTGGTGGTCTACGATATTCCTGAATCAGAAAGAAGAAAAAGGGACTTGATAAGGATTAAACTGGTATCTTGCGGCTATCGGCAACTTCAAAAGAGCGTTTGGTTGGGTTACAGGCCATTGCCAGTTGAGTTTATGGAGTCAATAAAACAACTTAGATTACAAAAGAAGATCCATATCCTAGGTATAGACAAAGAGGGTACCCTAGAAGAAGTTTGATTATATACAAAAACCCACGATCGTATATTTTTGTATATAATGTTTTATTTTATATTTTTTCTGATTTTTATTAGTTATTAGGATTGAAATTGGATATTGGAATTATTCGCTGGCTCGGCGGACCGCGTCAGACGCGGCGGGCATAGGTTCCAGAACGAGTGTCCACTTCTATTTTGTCTCCCGTTTCTATAAATAACGGAACTTTCACAGTAGCGCCGGTTTCCAGTTCGGCTTCTTTTAAAGCGCCTTGGACGGTATCGCCTTTGGTGGCCGGAGGAGCTTCTTTTACTTCCAAAACAATTTTTATGGGTAACTCCACCGAAATTGGCTTGCCTTTAAACACATAAATCTCTACCGGTGTGTCTTTTTTAAGATAGCCGGTTTTTTCGGCCAGAATTTTTTCGCTAAAGCTCATCTTTTCTCCGGCATCGGTCTGAAAGAAAAATTCATCGCGGGTGCGGTAAATAAATTTGGCTTTGAGCCGCTCTAAATCGGCCTCGGCGATTTTGTCGGATTGTTGAAAGGTCTCGGCGCGGACTTTTCCAGTAATCAGATGCTTTATTTTGGTTTGCATCACCGGCCGCCTTTGGGCCATTTTGTTATGATTGGCTTCCAAAACAGTGTATGGCTCGCCGTCCAGTTCTATCAATACGCCGGGTTTTAATTCGTTCATTGATAACATAATCCTAATAATCCGAATATATCCCAATGCCCCGAATAAAAAGAATCCATTAGGAGCATTAGGATAAAATTGGTAGATTGGGATTATAATAAAAAATAATGAGATATTCAAGAGTGTTGGTTGCGCTGGCAACAGGTTTTTTATTAGGCGTATTTTTGTATTCGGTGGCGGGGTTTTCATGGTGGTTGATTTTTATTTTGGTGATCGCGGCCGTAACGGCGGGCCTGGCCGAACTTTCCGGCGGCTACCCCCGGGGTTTCTTGGTGTTTATATTCTTGCTCTCGGTATTTTTGGGGCTGGTTCGGGCCGGAACTTATGAGGCGCTCGAAGACGAAAAAGAGCAAACATTTTGGGAAAGTTCCAGAGTAGTGCTGGTTAACAAAGTCAAGGCCATTCTGCCTCAAAGCGAGGCCTCTCTTTTTAACGCCATGTTTTTGGGTTACGAAAAAGATGTGCCGTCCCACATCAAAGAAAATTTTAACCGCACCGGCACTAGGCATGTGATGGCCATTTCCGGCATGAATATATCCATTGTGGCTTTGATGTTTATGGGTCTGGGCATATCGCTGGGTCTGTGGCGGCAGCAGGCCTTTTGGCTGGCTGTGGCGGGCGTTATCATTTTTGTTCTTTTGGTGGGATCTCCGCCTTCGGCGGCTCGGGCGGGCGTGATGGCGACTTTGCTTTTATGGGCTCAAAATAGGGGCCGGTTGGTTCAGGCCTGGCGGCCTATAATGCTGGCCGCTTTTTTTATGGTGGCTTTAAATCCTCGCCTTTTGGTTTTTGATATCGGCTTTCAGCTTTCATTTTTGGCCGTTTTAGGGATTATGTATTTTAAAAATTTTTGGGAGAGAATATTTTTTTGGATTCCCGCAAAGCCAATCCGCGATCTAGTAGTGCTTTCCCTGGCCGCTCAAACCACTACCTGGCCGCTGATGCTTTATAATTTTGGCGCGCTTTCGGCAGTAAGCCCGCTCGGCAACATTTTTGTGGTGCCGATGCTTAACCCCGTTATGTTTTTGGGTTTGGGGTTTGCAATAGTGTCGTTAAGCCAATTTTTGTCGCAGCTATTTTTGTGGCCGGTCTGGCTGATTTTAAAGGTGACTATCAAAATCGTGGAGTTTTTTGGATCGTTTCCATGGGCTAGTGTTGATTGGGGCAAATCGGGCGCGGCTGTTTTTATTTTTTACCCCGCGCTGTATTTTATTTGGAGATATTTGGAAAATAAGGGCTGGAACGATGCTCTACCTCAATAAAAAAATCATACTCGGCGTTTTAATTTTTTTAACTGTTTTGATCTTTTGGTTTGTTTTGGAAAAAGAAAATCAAAAGGCCGCGGTGATTTTTTTGGATGTGGGCCAAGGCGACAGCCAGTTGATCTTATTGCTGGGCGATGTGCAGATTCTTATAGACGCCGGGCCTTCGGCCAACATCTCGGCCAAACTTTCGCAGCACCTGCCGTTTTATGACAAAGATATTGAACTGGCCATCTTAACCCATCCCCATGCCGACCACTTGCGTGGTTTTATTTCGATTTTTAAGGACTACAATGTTAAAAGTTTCATGTTTTCCGGGGCCAACTACGAAAGCCGGGTTTACGCCGATTTTATGTTGGCCCTAAAGTCGGAAGGCAGTAAGGTCTATTTGGCTCGCTCGGGCAACGCGGTCAGTTACCAAGAAATCCCCATACTAAAAATCCTTGCGCCTCTGCGTGAGACCTGGGCTAAAAATTTTAAAGAAATACACGAATCCGATATTGTCAGCCAGCTGAATTTGGCCGATAAAAAATTTTTGCTGATGGGCGACGCCGAAGAAGAGTTGGAATCCGCGCTCGTTACCTCAAATGCGATTACAGATGTAGATGTTTTAAAAGTCGGCCATCATGGGTCTAAGACATCCACCTCCGAAAATTTACTCAAAATTGCTAAACCCGAAGAAGCCATCATCCAAGTCGGCCGCAATTCCTACGGCCATCCCACCCCGCTAGTTTTAGACCGTCTGACCCAATTCGGCGTTAAAGTTTTTAGAAATGATCAAGTAGGGGATGTAATATATAAATAAAACATCAAAAATAAAAAATAACATTAACAAACGATCGTTTACTAATGTTGTGTTTAGGTTTTATGATATATCTGCAAATAAAAAATCAAATCTCAAAAATTATCGAAGTGGAACTTCGATATAAGATTCCGACGAAAAACATCGGGGGCTTTTTTTATTCCTAAAATTTGCTATTATCTTCTTTATGGAGATATATTTTACTGATCATGCCGCATATCAGTTTAAAGAAAGGAATATATCTACGACCAAGGTAAAACAGGCAATCAAGAGACCGGATAAAGTATTTAAACAATTATCAGACAGGAGCCGTGCCGTGAAAAAATTTAAGAAACAAGGAAAAGTCTATGCGTTAGTGACGATATATGAAATTAAAAAGCATAGAATAGAAGTTATAACAGCTTTTATTACCAGCAAAATTAAAAAATATTTATGAAACTTCATTACGACAAATCAGAAGATGCGTTCTATGTCCGCTTTGAAGATAGCCCCTACGCCGA
>JACPHE010000018.1 GCA_016188765.1 Parcubacteria group bacterium
AACATAGCCAGGCCGCGGTCGAAAAGACAAAAACAGAACTGGAAGACATCAAAAGAAAAGAGATAATTGAACTGGAAAGGGTGGCCGGATTAAGCCAGGAAAAAGCCAAAGAAGAACTCTTTAGGGAAATAGAAAAAGTCCACCAAGACAATCTGCTGTTGCAGCTGCGGCGTTTAGAAAGCGAGGGTAAGGATAAGCTGGAGAAAAAATCCAGGGAGATTTTGGTTTTCTCTTTGCAGCGCTACGCCGGCTCGGTGGTTTCGGAAATTACCACTTCTTATGTGGATTTGCCCTCGGAAGAATTAAAGGGAAAGATAATCGGTAAAGAAGGCCGCAATATCAAAGCGCTGGAACGGCTGACCGGCGTGGAGATTGTGGTGGATGAGTCGCCCGATACGGTCATGATATCGGGTTTTGATCCTATCCGGCGGCAGATCGCCAAAACCGCCTTGGAGGACTTAATCAAAGATGGCCGCATTCAGCCGGCTAAAATAGAAGAAGCCGTGGCCCAGGCCCGAGACAAAATTAACGAGAAAGCCAAAGAAGCGGGCGAGGCGGCGGTTTTTGATTTGGGGCTGACCGGCCTTGATCCGCGCTTAACCCAGCTTTTGGGCCGTTTGCGGTATCGGACCTCATTTGGCCAAAATGTGTTAATGCATTCTTTGGAATCGGCTCACATAGCCGGTATGCTGGCGGCGGAACTGGGCGCTAATGTCCGAGTGGCCAAACTGGGCACTTTGTTTCACGATATCGGCAAGGCCATAGACCACGAAGTGCAGGGTTCTCATGTTGATATCGGCCGGAGAATTTTGCAGAAATTCGGCGTGGATGAGGCGGTTATCAAGGCCATGCAGGCGCACCACGGCGAATATCCTTATGAGACGCCGGAAAGCATTATTGTGCAGGTGGCCGAATCCATTTCGGCGGCCCGTCCCGGCGCCCGCAAGGACTCGGTGGAGGTTTACTTAAAACGGCTGGAAGATATTGAAAGAATAACCAACAGTTTTGAAGGCATAGAAAAATCCTACGCCATTCAGGCCGGCCGCGAGGTTAGGGTTTTTGTGGTGCCCGAAAAAATTGACGATTTAGGCATGCATAAACTGGCTAAAGACATGGCCGGAAAAATAGAAAGCGAGCTCCAATATCCCGGCGAAATAAAGGTTACAGTTATTCGGGAAAATCGAGCGGTAGAGTATGCTAAGTAAAATCCTTGATTCTTTTTTGGTCTTCATATATAATGAAATAAATGCAATCCAACCCAGCTCAAGGAAGGGGCTGGCTTTTTGTATATTTCTAATACCATATAAACTCTGGTCACAAAAAGAACCTCTTCCTCGGAAGAGGTTCTTTTTTCTCTTCCGGAGTTCTTTGTCAACCGAAGTTCCAAGAGATTCAACCCGCAGTAAAATCAAAAGGAGGTTGTTATGGAAACATTGCTTTCCGGCGATCAGGCCTTGTGGTGGGACGCGCCACTCAAATTAGAAGCTCTTCGGTCCAGAGGAATCAAGGTTGTTCACGAGATCCACAGTGTGGATCAATTCAGCCGTTCTTCTGTTCCGGTGAGTAGCCCCAATGTATTTAGGGAATATGCTTTGCCCAACAAGCAGAGATCTTTCTGGTCTAGTTCCATGAAGACCTCGCTTTTTTTGGGGAGGGTTTTAGTCAGCCAAGACGAAGTTCAACCTTGCATCAGCTTGAAAGAGTTGACGCGGGGCTTAGGCGTTAGCGCTGAAAAGGTGTCGGAAGATTTTTTTTCTTCTGATACTTTCGGCGTTGTTGTTCCTAACGGTGAAAGAATCATCCAAGGGGTCGGCTTTTGTGAATTGCAAGACCGCTTCAAACATCTAAGAGGTATTGTCCACAGAAATTTGAAAGAAACCATGGTTGATTCCAACATCAATTTAGATGTTTGGAACAATCTTTTCGGAATAACCAGACACATTCCCGCGGGGTCCGGTTTGGATGTTTCGGTGGGACGGTTATGGCAGAACGCTCTGAAAAATTTTGTGGTAGCGGGAGAGGATTCGGGAATTGAAATCACCACAAGTTTTGATAATTTCCCGCGGTTTATCAATATCGCCACGGGTCTCTTGGCCATTTTCCGTAAGGATTACGCTCGGATGGCAGAGTTGTATAATCGCGCGGCCACAACCATTGGTATGGCCGAACTAGATGTCGGTAAGCAGGAACTGCCATACTTTTTTGTGGGAAAGGATAAGTGGGGGCATTACGAATGGATTCGTAAGACAGCTTTTCTTTCCGAACTGACCAAGTTGAATGGGAATGTGGTGATTATTCCCAAAGCCATACCGATCCTCATTGAGATACTCATGAGAGGTCCTACTGTTATGCCGGAGCATGGTTCGGTTTACAGCAGCGCCTCGGCCCAGTTTCTGAAAGGTCTCAAAGTGATTGGTCATAACCTCGTCTGCCATCAGGTTTGGCGAGTGCGATTTTCGGCTTTAGATCGTCTGGCAGACACAAACATAAGGTTTCGTTTGCCGGAATATCTTAGGCAATACTTCGGAACAGAAATTATTTCTGGTCCGGAGTTTGCCCGAGAATGGAAAAATATCGCCGATCGTTCCAAGGAAATCCTGGACGCGATCAAAACCTCAAAGGGCAATCCTCTTTATGATTTTTTGATAAAAGATGGTTGTCTTAATAGGGAAACAGTCGATCGCCTCTTGTTTCTTAAAGGAAAACTGGTTTCCGGCTCTGTGGACAGAGGGTTGGATATGGATATAATCAATGCCGAAGTTAAGTGTTTGGAAACCAGAATTCTGGCCAGAAAACTCCGCAAGGTGATTGAACTGATTCAGGTGGACAAAGGGTTGCATTACTGGAATTCTCGTCCTTATTACTGGTGGGTTGCTCTACTGGATCCCTCCGGCGTTTGGGAGAGGAGTATTGTTGAGGGGGCGGAAATTTACCAGGAGGAACTTCAGTGACTTACGGATGCGTCCCGCAAATTGCGGGGCGCATCCACTTAATACATAATCTTATATATGGAGATAGCGAATAATTTAATTGATTTTTCAAAAAAACCCATTGAAAAAAGACGCGGTATTTATGTGCCGTTATCTTTGCGTCGAGAGATTCCAATTAAAGATTGTGGCGAAGAGTTGGTCACCATAGAAAATTTTTTTACTTCTAACGGTCAAAAGGTATTTCTATCGCCCGTTTGGGGCAAGAATGATATTCCGGTGATGCTTTTGCGGCAAAGTGCGGTTGAGAAATTAAGCAAAGCCGCCCAAAAAATTGACCGCGGATATTTTTTCAAAGTCACCGATGCTTACAGACCAGTTTCCTTACAAAGAAAATTGTTCGGTCAGGTGTGCGAAGAGGTAAAATTGGGCAGCAGCCATCTTTCGGAGGAAGAAATAAAAACAAAAGCCCGTCGGTTTGTGGCCGATCCGGATTTTGGTATTCCACCCCATTCCACTGGCGGTGCGGTGGATTTAACTTTGGTGGACGAGTTTGGAAACGAACTTGATATGGGCACGAAGATAGACGCTTTGGATGACAGGGTAGAAACGCTTAGTTCTAGAATTACTCCGGATCAAATGTCTAATCGGATGTTTCTTTTGGAAAGTATGGAAAAAGAAGGTTTTGTTAATTTGGCTTCGGAATGGTGGCATTATTCCTATGGAGATCAATATTGGGCTGCGTTCCATGGTAAACCAGCGGCTATCTATGATAGCTTGTAGTTTTCCACATCTAAAATCTAGGTTTACCCCGTAGAGCAACTTTGACTATCGCCTCATTCATTAAACCTATTATTAGTGCAGTTTACTATGATTTTATGCTATTAATGTTGTTAGAGAGTACACCCAGATATTTGGCGATTAGGT
>JACPHE010000019.1 GCA_016188765.1 Parcubacteria group bacterium
GGCCGAGGTTTTTAAAGACGGCCATGATGTGGCAATCTTTGTATGTGGTTCGCTGGTTTATAACGCTCTAATGGCGGCGCTGGAATTAGAGAAAGAAAAAATATCGGCAGCGGTGGTAAATATCCATACTATAAAACCGTTTGATAGTGATACAATTTTAAAATATGCCGATAAAACTAGAGCTGTGGTAACAGTGGAAGAACATCAAATTCACGGTGGCCTAGGCGGCGCCGTGGCCGAACTTCTGGCCAACGAAATGCCCACACCCCTGGAATTTATCGGAGTTCATGATTCCTTTGGCGAATCCGGTAAACCAGAAGAGCTTATTGAAAAATACGGCATGGGCGTGGGATCAATAAAAAAAGCGGTTAAAAAGGTCTTGAGCAGAAAATAATGTTTGACATCATTACTATAGGCACGGCTACCAGGGACGCTTTTGTAAAAAGCCGCGAGTTTAAGATTATTTCCACGCCGGAATATTCAACCGGCGAGGGGTTGTGTTTGCCGGCTGGAGCCAAGATAGAAGTGGACGATATTATTTTTGCCACCGGCGGCGGAGCCACCAACGCGGCGGTTACATTTAGCCGCCAGGGTTTCCATACGGCCGCCATCTGTAAAATCGGCCAGGATGTTTCGGGCCGCGAGATTCTGTCCAATTTAAAATCGGAAAACATAAGCACCGGCTTTGTGGTTGAAGACGAAAAATTAAAAACCGCCTACGCCATTTTAATTCTTTCCGCCTCGGGCGAGAGAACGGTTTTGGTTTACCGCGGCGCTTCGGAAGACCTTAAACCCGCCGACATAAATTTTAGAACGCTTAACGCCAGATGGTTTTATATTGCGGGTTCGTTGTCGCCAGAGGTTCTTGATGTTGTTTTAAGCAAAGCCCAAGAGATTAAAGCCAAAACAGCGATGAATCCTTCTAAAAGCCAGATAAAATTGGGTTTAAAGGGCTTGAGCGGTATTCTTAAAAAATTGGATGTGGTTATAATGAACCGCGAAGAGGGGGCTTATTTGACCGGCTTTGATTATAAACGGGAAGAAAAGATATTTACGGCGCTGGATGAATATATAAAAGGCGTTGTGGTTCTGACCGACGGTCCCAAGGGCGTTTTGGTTTCGGATGGGAAAAATATCTATAAAGCGGGAATTTACAAAGAAAAAATAGTGGCCGATAGAACCGGCGCCGGCGATGCTTTTGGTTCTGGTTTTGTAGCCGGGCTGATGCAAACAAACGGCGATCTTGAGCGTGCTATCCGTTTGGCCAGCGCCAATGCCACCAGTGTGGTTGAAGCCGTAGGAGCCAAGGCCGGTATAATCACTCGCGCTCAATTTGAAAACGACCCCAGATGGAAAGATTTTAAGATAGAAATTAGAAGTTAGAAAATAGAAATTAGAGAATAAATAGTAGATGAATCCATACGAAAAAATCTCAAAAATTCTGGGCGTGACTGAAAAATCCCTCATTGATTTTGAAGGTCAAATTTCGGTTACCACCGGCAAAAACGGGATTATAGAAAAAGTTGCTTCCGAGAATGACAGGATAATCAACCAAACGCTCAGCCAAATAAGCGTTTCCCCAGAGAGCCGAGCCGAAGAAGTCCGAGGCGCTCTGCAAAAGGCCATTTTTTACCACGAGAAGCAGTTTTTAAACTTTTTGGGTTCGCTGGAGGGAGAAAATGAATTTGAAAAAGCGGCTGTGTTATCGGGCTCATTAGCCCAAGTGGGACCGGGCTTTTTTTTAAAAAAGAATTTAATCGCCGAGATATTTAAAAAGCGGCCGCCGGAAAATTTATTAAAATATCTGGGCTATGGTTCTGTGGACGAACTGTTAAAAGAAGACGGCGACTTAACAGAACATTTTAGCGCCTTGCGCTTTGTGGAGACCGACGATTGGATGCACAGAACATTTGAGGAGGCCTACGGCAATTTTACAGCCGACGATTTTGAAAGCCGCGCTGTTGAAATTAGGGTTTTGGGAGAAAGATGGCATGATATTGCCAAAAAATTTGTGGAAAAAAAGCATCATAATGTCAGCCACCTAAAGGAATTTGGAGTTATCTTTCTTAATCCCATAAAGATGGATATTCCCGGCAAATTTTTGCGGGATTTTGCTTTATTGCTCCATTATTTTCACGAGATAGAATTTTATTCCCAGCTATTTAAAAAGTATTCGACCGATCCAGATTTTTCCGAACGGTTTAAAGCGTTGTTGCGGGGGGATGTTAAAGAATTGGTGGAAGTAAAAGAAAAAAATACTTGGTTGATAGTGCAAAGATATCTGGTTAAAGAGAATCCACAGGACCCGCGGTTGTTTCAACCAAGGATCAACCCCGAATCGATCCACTGGGCCAAGGGCGAAAAGGATTTGTCCAGCATCAATAAAATCACCGGCCACAAGGTGGATCTTTCCATGTGGTTTGATTTGGATTGGGTGGGGGGCATATTCAAGGATGGAGACAATGAGGTGGTCAGTTTTGATTTGGAAGATAACGCCATGGGTTTGGTGTCCAGTATGGAGGGCAAGCATGAGCATTTTTATTACCATCAGCGCGAGGCCATGTGGACCAAAATTTTTGCCGAATACGCCGGCGGGGAAGATAAACTGGAAAGGTTGATAGTGGATAATTTTGATAAGGGGTTTGTTAATCTATAGTTAATTGGTCGCTTCGGCAACTTTTTCATTTTCTTGCTGTGGGGCTTGTCTTTTACTTCGTAAGAGACATCGAACAATCCTCGCTAACGAAAATGAAGAAGTTGCCAATGTCTCTAATTTAGAATTGCTTAAAGCCGTGGTGGCAGCGGCCAAAGAGGCTAAATCGCCGGTTATGGTTGGAACTTCCGAAGGCGAGCGGGAATGGCTGGGCCTAAAAAGCGCGGTGGCTTTGGTAAGGTCCTACCGGCAGGACTGGCCGCATATTTTTTTAAACGCCGATCACACCAAATCGGTAAAAGCCGCGTTTGACGCGGTGGAGGCGGGTTATGAGTCCATTCATTTTGACGGCTCGGCTTTATCTATATCCGAAAATATAAGCCAAACCAGGGAAGTGGCAGAATACGCTAAAAGTAAAAATCCAGAAATATCGGTGGAGGGGGAGTTGGGTTATTTAAGGGGCGAGTCGCAGCTTTCGGGCAAAAGGGTGGAGGTTAGTTCCAAGGATTATACCGATCCGGAAGAGGCCGCCGAGTTTGCCGAAAGAACCGGTGTAGATCGCTTGGCCATAGCTATTGGCAATGTCCATGGTATAAATTTGGACGAGCCCAAATTGGATTTTAACCGCTTGGCCGCCATAAGAAGATCGGTGCCCGAGAATGTGGTTTTGGTTTTGCACGCCGGTTCGGGTATTTCCGACACCGATATCAAGAAAGCCATTAAAGACGGAATTGCCAATATTCATATCAGCACGGAATTGAGAGTGTTGTTTAGAAAAGGTCTGGAGCGGCAATTAGAATCAAATCCGGACGAATATGCTTTGTATCGGTTGGAAAGGGAAGTGGTGGAGGAAGTTAAAGAACTGATTCACAGTAAACTCCGTTTATTCGGCTCCGCCGGCCGAAGTCAGGAAACGACTTAAAGGGTTAAAAACTTAAAACAGCATCTTAACCACGATCGGATTTAAGATGCCGTTTGACATGATATAGGCCACATGTTATCATTATAACCAAGCTCAAACAGAGCCGCAAAAGTCCCTTAAAACATTATTTATAGGAGGAACTGGCCATGACTAAGTCAGTGGTCGGCAGCATGTCGGAGTGGTCCGGCGTGCTCAAAGATTTTTTCCGTCAGATTCACGACGGCAGTCACACCTTGGAGTCGGTCAAGGCGTTCAACGAGCATCGCAATCCATTCCAAACAGCCGTGGATATCGGTGCCATGACCGCCGACTGGCAGAACTTCTACCGCAAGTTCTTCGCCCTTGACATGGATTTTTCCGGCATCCGCATCCCCGCCATGCGAGCCGGTTTTGACTGCCTCATCATCGTGGCCCAAGGTCTCACTCCGAACAAGGTCTACGATGTCTGCCAGCAGAACTTCAAGTGCTGGCGCTACACCGATGATCTGGACAAGGCCACCCAAGGTCTCAACGAGCGTGAGCCCACAGAGACCTACGCCATCTGGGTCAGAGACCGCATAGAGGCCGACGAGGAGCACAAGAACAAATCGGCCAACCAGATCAAGGCCAAAGGTCTCACCACCGAGACCCTGCTGGAGCGGGAGCTCCACGAACTCAAGGTCTTTGACGAGACCGATGGCCATCTGGATATTCAAAATGTCACGCTCTGTACGGGTTCTCGCGTTCGGGATGGCGGTGTGCCGAGCGCCGACTGGGGCAGCGGCAAGTTCAGGGTCCGCTGGTACAGTCCGCAGTTTGCCAACGATCGCCTCCGTTCCCGTGAGACAGTTTCCTAACACTTGTATCTTTTTTCTTTTAACCTTGAAGCGCAACACCAGGTGTTGCGCTTCTTTTCTTTTTTGCGAATTTTTTTGTTGAAATAATTTTGGCTAATACAACCGGTCCCGCCGTTGGCGGATTGAAGTGGCGGATTGAAGTGGAACTTCAATCCGAGATGTATGGGAATGAAATCATGATTTTGGAAATGTTGCCTAAATAATATTTTAATGTTAAGCTGGTCCCAGTAAAAAAGCGCCCAAAATATGAAATTAGACGCAAAAATCAGGGAAAAAGGCGGGGTGAATCAATTAAGAAAATCCGGTATGGTGCCGGGGGTGGTTTACGGCCGCGGCGTGGAAAATATGGCCGTGGCGGTGGGCGCGGCTGTTTTAGACAAGACGCTCAAAGAAGCCGGCGAAAGCACTCTTTTGGAATTGGTTATGGAAAATGGCAACAGCAAGCATGTTTTGATTCATGATCTTCAAAGGGACCCTGTTAAGGATTTTCCGATCCATGTTGATTTTTTAGAAGTGCGGCTAGACCAAAAAATTAAAGCCGGCGTTGTTTTGGAGTTTATCGGCGCGGCGCCGGCGGTTATAAAATTGGGCGGTGTTTTGGTAAAGAATATGCACGAATTGGAAGTGGAGGCCTTGCCCCAGGACTTGCCTCACAACATCGAAGTGGATATTTCGGCGCTTAAAAATTTTGAAGACCATATTACTGTGGGTGATGTTAAGGTTGGGCCTAAGATTAAAATACTTTCTCCCCGCGAGACGATAGTGGCTTTAGTGGTGCCGCCTCGCAGCGAAGCCGAATTGGAAGAACTCAAAGCCGAAGTCACCGAGGATGTTTCCAAAGTGGAAGGCGTGGTTAAAGAAGAAGTCGCGCCTGAATCAGCTCCCGAGTCCGTTAAAAAAGAGGCGGGAGAAGAAACTGGAAAACAACGATAAACATGTTAGAATAAAACCGATGTTTAAAAAGGCATCGGTTTTGTTTTTGACCGCTGTTATGGCCATATTTTTTGTGTGGCCGATTTTTTCTTGGGGCCAGGTGGATCCGGCTAAAAAAGTAGAACTAGAAGCCCAGATCGCAGCCATAGAAAATGAAATATCGGGTTTAGACAAAGAATTGGTTCAAATTCGCGGCCGCAAAGAGACCTTAAAAAATGAAATTGCCCGCCTGGATAATGAAATCAAGCGCTCGGAACTGACCATCAAAGGCCTTAATCTTTCCGTAAGACAAACCGAAAATAATATTGCCCTGCGGGTGGAAAGTATTAAAGAAGCCGAGATTAAGGTTTCCAAACAAAAAAGTTCTCTTTCTGAATATATGCGCGCGATATACAAACGCGACGATCTTTCTTTAGTGGAGGTTTTACTGGTTAAAAATGATCTGTCTCAATTTTTCCAAGAGGTCTCGGCCATGGAGACCGTGCAGGAAAATATCAACCAGTCCTTGGACGATCTGCGGCTTCTTAAAGATCAGTTGCAAAAAGAGAAAGACGAATTGGAAGAAAAACGGGAGGAACTTTTATCTTTGCGGGCGCTGGCGCAGATACAAAAACAAAATGTAAATTCTCAAAAAACCCAAAAGAATCAAGTTCTAAAACTTACTCAAGGCCAAGAATCCAATTACCAAAAACTGATACAAAACAAGCGGCGGGATATTGCGGCCATCCGCAGTCAAATTCAATACTTGGGCAAAAGCGGAGTCAGCGCTGAAGACGCTGTTAAATATGCCGAATTAGCGGCCAAACGAACCGGTATCCGCACGGCCTTTCTTTTGGGTTTACTGGAAGTTGAAACCGGTCGTCGTTACGAAGAAGGCGTAATTACCGCCGGCAACCATACCGGCAGCGGCAATTGGAAAACCGATCTGTATCAATGCTACATCAACTTGGGCAAACCAAGTTCGGCCGAAAAACAAAAAAACGCTTTTTTTCAAATAACCGGAAAACTGGGTTATAACCCCGATGATAGGCCGGTTTCCCGGAAGCCCAACTACGGTTGCGGCGGCGCCATGGGTCCAGCCCAGTTTTTGCCTTCCACTTGGTTGTTGTTTGAAGATAAAGTGGCTGATTTAACTGGCCATAATCCGCCCGACCCTTGGCAGGTAGAAGACGCTTTTACGGCGGCGGCATTGTATTTGGCCGATGCCGGCGCCAAAGCCAAAACGCAAAATGCCGAACTTAGGGCCGCCAAGGCCTATATTTCCGGCAGCCCTAACTGCAAGCAATACATTTGCAATTTTTACAGCCGCGAGGTTTTGCGCATCGCGGCCTTGATTGAGCCGAATTTGTAAGCGAGTCAGAGAAAACGGTAGCGGTTTTTTAATTTGAGCGTATCGGTAAGTTTAGTTTTCACGACCATTTAGATCCACTACTTACTTGGTGGAACTGTCATTGTTCAATAAATACAAAAATGATAAAATCTTTCCATGAAAGATTTTGATTCTTGGAATAAGGAGAAAAAAAGTCTGGAGACCATTGGTCACAATACACTTGCTTTTCATGAACGAGAAATCTGGTGGTGTTCGATAGGCATAAATTTGGGTGATGAACAAGATGGTAAAAATGAACTGTTTGAAAGGCCGGTTTTAATTCTCAAGAAATTTAACAATAAAATTGCATGGGTGTTGCCAATGAGCACTAAGTCAAAAGAGGGATTTTACTATCACAATTTAGATCACGAGGGTAAAGTATTTACTGTTATTCTTTCTCAACTTCGACTGATTAGTGTTAAAAGATTTCGGCGGTTTGTCAGAAAGATTTCTCCGCATCAATTTGCACTTATACAGAATAAATTGATCAATTTCATCAGAAAACCATGAAACGAACGAAGCCCCCTGGCGGGGGCTTCTCGATTGGCCTAATGGCCATTTGTAGCTTAATTATAACAAGCTCATATTTCCTGTCAACCCCGTAGTAGAACTTGGCTAGTTGCTTTTTTATGAAATCAAGCAAAAATTGAGATCTTTCCTCTAGAAACTCGAAACCCCGCTTTTGGCGGGGTTTCTCGGAGCCTTGCGGCACTTTGTATACTTAGTATAGCAAGACGAGGAAAGAAGTCAAGCAAAATTCTGGCAGGGAAAAATAAGAAATTCACAGTGTTCTGGTTCTATTCTTGTCTTTGTTTGTTATGTTACAATAAAATATATGCACACACGCCACTTTATTGAGAGAGAGAGAGAGAGAGAGAGGATGCTTTTACTTGCCCGCTTCGCAGGAGCTACAGCGCCCGCTCCGACTCGTCGGAGACGAGGCGAGAGGCGAGTCCGAAGAAAAATCAGTATCCAGCGTTAACAATCTTAGAGTTACTAAAAGACGGAAACTCCGTTGCAATTTTTTGCAGCGGATTTTTTAATTTTAAAAGGTTGTAAACATTATAAATTAAC
>JACPHE010000020.1 GCA_016188765.1 Parcubacteria group bacterium
ATCGAAATTGTTTCTTTATGCACCAGCTGGTTTCTGGCGTTGAGATACAGAGCAATGAAATGCTCTTTTTTGTTGTGATACAGATCGGTGAGTTGTGCCACGGCATCTTTGGGGGTGACGATGGTCGGAAGATTTGTGTCGTTAACCTCTAAGGCGCGTTTTGCGAGCTCAAAAGCGGCAAGAAGCTTTGTGGCCTTGGCAGAATCAATGCCACCTATTTTTACCAAGTCCTGATAGGTCATTTGCAAAAGTCGCTTTTTGGAATGCTTGGATAAAATCTGTGAAGCGATTTCAATGACATTTTTTCCGGCCTTGCCAGTCCGCAAAAGAATAGCCAAAAGCTCCGAGTCCTTTAAGTTCTCGGCCCCTTTGGCAACGAGCTTTTCCCGCGGCCTATCAACCTTTGGTAAATCCTTAATTTTCATGGTTCGATATTACTCACCATAAATATTTCCCTTATTTTATGCCGTTTCCGCTCAATACGCCACGCGGGTGGCGTATTCGCGGCCTATCTGATTTTGGCCCTTCGGCCTGGCTCAGGACTGGCCCTTCGACTTGACCTCAGGATAAATAAATCTTTGATTTTCATGGATTCGATAAACTCACCACAAGTTTTTCTCTTACTTTTTTAAATTCTTCCCGATCGGCTTCGTTGCCGATGGGTCGTAAACAAAAATTGGGGGTTTATTTAAACTTGAATGAAAATTTATTCGCCTCTTGCAGGATTTTTAGGGTTGCTTGCACCGAAAGATTGTCAGAGGGCAATAAGACCAATTGTTTACCCAACCGTTCAAGAAGAGGGCTTAAAAATTCATCCGCCCATGAGGGCGACAATGTTAATACTCCGGAAAAATCAATTTCCAATTCTTCACTTGGCGGCAGTTTCAACAATGTGGACTGAAATGCCTTAAATGCTTCACTACCCAGTTCGTGACCTACCAATGTAGTTCCAAATTTTTTTAAATATAATATCATAAAACCTATATAAAATATACTAAAATTTATGTATATAGACCATAAACTATGCGAAAATGCGCTAAAAATACCGAAATTACATCATTCTAATCCAATATCATTATGTTTCAATAAGAATGTCAGAAATAACAAAATATTAAACCTCCGTCAAAAAATAAGGAAAAACACCAGCTTTCGCTGGTGTTTTTCCTAACGGGGCGGGCCTGCAACCATCTCCCGCACCACCTCTTTGCTCCGGGAGCAGGATAGTTCGACAGGCTCACTATTTTATCTACCGCGCACGGAATCATCTACAACCCCACGGCATTTGCTAAGCCTTACAAGTTCTTTCTTATTGTTGGCTATCAGTGCTTTCTTTTTTGCTACCGACCAACCCTTAACTTGTTTCTCGCGTTTTTCTGCCATTAATCTTTTATCAAAACTTTCGATGTGAACTAATTTAAGATCAGAAAACTGTTTTGTATAAAAAGATTCCTTATTTAAATGTTGATTTATTCGTCTATCAATATCATCGGTAATTCCTACATAAAAAGTTTTCTGATCGCAAAAAAGAATGTACATGAACCAACTCATATATTTTAAGCTGGGCAAATGCCCTGAGCTTGTCGAAGGGCTCCGGCGGCAGGATTCGAACCTGCGACATCCTCCTTAACAGGGAGGCGTTCTATCCGTCTCGGCTCGCGCCTTGGCGAGACGGGCCGTTGAGCTACTTATAACCTCGGCTCCGGCGGTAGGATTCGAACCTACAACCATCTCCTTAACAGGGAGCCGCTCTACCGTTGAGCTACGCCGGAGCCGAGGTCACAAATTAAACAAAATCAGTTTATTATTTTTTATAAATCTTCTACCAGCAGAACTTTTTAAATATTTTTCTCTTTTTCTGGCTTCTTCCAATGTTGGATACTCTTCTCTATAAACTATAACCCACGGTCTATATCTACTTGAAAAGACCGACCATCCTGCATTATGTTCTGTCAATCTTCTTTCTAAATCGGCAGTGCTGCCAGTATATGTTTTTTTATAACTTACGCTTTTTAATATATAAACCCAAGGCATTTTTATTGCTGCTCTATCCGCCTCGGCTCGCGCCTTGGCGAGACGGGCCATTGAGCTACGCCGGAATTGTCTTTTAAGGAACGATTGTATTTTATACCGAATAATCGATTTATTCAAATGTTTTTGCCAACGGCTCAACGGCGTTGAGCCGTTTATGTTAATTGAAAATTATCTAAAATAAACATATAATCAGGAAATAAATAAATGAAAATAACCGTGTTAGCCAAACCCTTGGCGCGGGCAGACAAGGTGGAAAAAATTTCCGAGACCGAATATAAAGTAAGCGTTAAAGAACCGCCCCTGGAAGGCCGGGCCAATCGAGCTATTGTTAGAACACTGGCGGAATACTTTAAGATTTCGACCTCGCGAATAAGAATCGTTTCCGGACAGACCTACCGCCAAAAAGTGGTGGAGATTTTGCCGTAATTTTGGGTCGGGTCTGACCAACGGCGATGGGGGACAGTTATAATAGCTGGACATGAGAATCTGCTATTTAAACCACGATCTTAAAGAAAACACCGGCGCGGGCCGGTTTTGTTTATCTTTGATAACGGAAGTTAAAAAAATATTTCCCAATACCGATATCACGGTGCTGACTTTGGAATCATCGGGGCATGATTTGGAAAGACCGGTAATCCGTTCCGGTGTTTTTGGATTATTGCAGTCAATTTTTAAGGTTAGAAAGGTTATAAAGACAAGCGATTTGGTTCATGCTTTAGACGGCTGGCCCTATGGATTTTTGGCGGCGGCGGGGTCTTGGGGCTTAAAAAAGAGAGTGATTATAACCGCCATCGGCAGCGGCGCACAATCCATGGCGGCGTTGGTTGATTGACTGGGCTTATCGGCGAGCCGATGTTTTAACAGCCATCAGCCAAAATACAAAGCGCGAGATTTTAAAAATTATTCCCGATTTAAAAATAATCGTGATTAATCATGGAGTTGACTTTTATAAGTTCCAAGAAACAAGAAACAATAACCAAACAAATCTTAAGTCCGAAATCTTAAATCTTAAACCTTTTATTTTAAGTGTCGGGACACTTAAGAAAAGAAAAGGATACGAGTACTCCATAGCGGCCTTTGCTGAAATAGCGGGAGAATTTCCCGAATTAAAATATGTTATTGTGGGCCGAGGACCCGAGCGCGAAGCGCTCAAGTTACAAGTTACAAGTTACAAGTTACAAGACAGAGTAATTTTTTTAGATAATCTTTCCGAGGCAGAACTAATAGACCTATATCACAACGCCGAACTTTTTATTTTGTTACCCCAAGATATAAATAAAGACATGGAGGGCTTTGGTTTAGTGTTTCTGGAGGCGGCGGCCTGCGGCTTGGCGGTGGTTTCGGCCAATGGTTCCAGCGCCGAGGACGCGGTTTTGGACGGCCAAAATGGAATTTTGGTGCCGCCGCAAGATATGGCCGCGGCCGCCGCGGCCATGGTCAGGATATTATCCGACCGTAAGTTCAAAGAGTCGTTGGCTAAAGAATCTTTGGCCTTCGCCCAAAAGATGAGCTGGCACAAAACAGCTCGCGCATACATCGCCCTATACTGGATACGGTGAGAATACGATCGTATTCTCACCGTATGGGATAGGTATCAGTTAAGAGATGGTATGATAGGGATGTTATAATAATTAAGTGGGGAGGATAAAGTTTAATCAAAATGAACAAAAGTATTTTAATATTAAGATGGGGCCTGGCCATAACCTTTTTGTGGATCGGTTTTATGATTTGGCAGAACCCCGAGGCCTGGGGCGGCTATATTAAGCCCTGGGCGGCCGACTTGATTCCCGTGCCGATTGAACAAGTTATGAAGGCCACCGCCGTTTTGGACATTGTTATCGGCTTGATGTTTTTAGTTGGGCCGCTTGTATGGATTGGCGGAATTTTGGGAGCGCTGCATTTGGCTGTGGTTTTGGTAACTAGCGGCATCACAGATATTACCGTGCGCGACATTGGCCTTTTGGCCGCAACTTTATCAATCGCGGTTAATTATTGGCCGCAAGATAGAAAATAGAAGCTAGAAAATAGAAATTAGAAATATGAAAAAAATAATTTTAATTATCGCGGTGGTGGTTATATTGATCGGCGGTTATCTGGTTTTTAATAAATCAACTCCCGCCGAAGCTCCGACGGATACAAATGTAACATCGGGCATGCCCGCTACGCCGGAGCTTGAGCGAGGCGAGCCCGCGCCGGGCGCCACTGTTCCCGAAATGATAGTGGAAACCGCCGCGGCGGTGATAACTTACACCGATAGCGGTTACACTCCTGCTAGCGCAAAGATCAAAATGGGGGAGACGGTTAAATTTATGAACGAGAGTTCCAAAAATATGTGGCCGGCTTCGGCCCAGCATCCCACCCATGCCGTTTACCCTACCACCGGCGGTTGTTTAGGTAGCACTTTTGACGCTTGCAAGAGTGTTTCGCCCGGCCAGTCGTGGTCGTTTAAATTTGACATCAAGGGCGATTGGAAATACCACGATCATTTAACCCCAAAGTATTTTGGTGGTATTCTGGTGGACTAATTTACCTCTTTTCTGGTTTTTATGGCTTGGGCGAACCAGTGAGTATTCTCGTCGCTGGATGAGTCGGCATTTGAGGCCATTTCCTGGGAAATACTGGTTTCGTCGGGCTGGGAATTGTTTTGGTCCGGTCTTACAGGGCTGGTGGCCAACAGCCAAATTCCCAAAAGTATAATCAAAGCCGGCACTATAATATCCTGCTCTTGGGATGGAGGGGCTGTTTTTTGGCCTTTTTTCGGTTTCATGCTAGTGAGCCGGATTATAGAACACGGCTGTTTTATTTGCAAATTTGAAATAAAAAAGTAAAATGGTAACAAAATATTGCTATAGCAGAATTTTGTTACCATTTTGTAATTTTAAGTTGTTGTTGGGCCTAAGCTTAGCTTAAACCAAAAGATGCTATTTGCAGATCAGGGCTTTGGCTTCGGGGGAAAGTTGGCCGATTAATTTTTTAAGTTCGGATTCGGCGCCTGCCGAGCCGCCGCCGGGTTCGGCGGCGGGGGGTTCCAAACCCAAAATCTTTTCCATTATTTTAGGCACCACGCCGGTTTTGGGGTTTAATTTTTTTATTTCTTCTATAAGTTCCGCCGAATCCTCCACAAGCGGCGCCACCTCGGCCGGGCCTTCAATTTGTATTTTGGAACCGCCCGCCGAATTTTGCAGTTCTTTTATTTTAGTTAAA
>JACPHE010000021.1 GCA_016188765.1 Parcubacteria group bacterium
CCTCGTAAACTTAGGGTTTAACCCCAGCCCAAAAGAAGGAGACATGGTATGGCAAAAACCTACACACATACACTGATCTGGAGGGAACTTAAGCCGCGCCATGACAACAGTATCAATCTTCCCATCCATCTTGCGCAAGTAACTGGCGAGCGTTGCATGATTACTGACAACCAAGGCAAAAGGATTGCTGCGATCGTTACAGCTGAAGATTTGTTGCGGCTCGAGGGAATCGAGTCAACCACCCCTGCTCACTCAGAATAAATTATCGAGGCCTCGCCTCGACACAAGCTCTCGGTGAAAATCATCGAGGGCTTTTTTTATTCCTAAAATTTGCTATTATCTTCTTTATGAAACTGCATTACAATAAATCAGAAGATGCGTTCTATGTCCGCTTTGAGGATAGCCCCTACGCCGAGAGCGACGAAGTAGAAGAAGGGGTGATTTTGGATTACGACAAAAAGGGCAAGATAATCGGCATAGAGATTTTGGATGCTTCTAAAAAGCTTTCCCCGTCTTTTCGTTCGTCTTTGCGGCTTAAAGAAATTCCTGTTAGTGTGGGGTCTTGATAACAATCCTCGACGAAGGAGAAACTCATGATGGAAATCCATCGTGGTTTTTATTTTTCCTGAAATTTGATAAACTGGTCTGGTTGTAAATTTAATAGTTTTAAATTAGCTAGTCATAAAATTATGAGTGGTTTTTCTTTTCCTATCTTTAAAACAAAAGTCGCGGGTGTGAAGCAATCTTTTAAATTGGAAGATCCCAAAGATCGCCAAAAATATTTTAAATTAAAAGCCGGCGAGGAGATCAAAAAAATCCAAAAATATTTAAAAAAGAATACCTTTGTGGGTTTTTTGCTTGGCAAAAAAAATTCCGGCAAGGGGACTTATACCAAATTGTTTATGGAGGCAGTGGGCAATGAGCATGTGGCCCATATTTCCATCGGCGATATCGTGCGGAGCGTTCATAAAGAATTAAGCGATAAAAATAAAAAGAAAGAACTGGTTGAATTTTTGCAAAAACGCTACCGCGGTCCAATCACCGTGGAAAAGGCCTTAAATATTATTTTAGGCCGAGATACTAAATCGCTTTTGCCCACCGAAGTTATTTTAGCTTTGGTAGAGCGCCAGATTGATACTTTAAGAGGCAGGGCGATTTTTATAGACGGTTTTCCGCGTGACCTGGATCAAATTTCCTACTCTTTATATTTTAGAGCTTTAATGGGTTACCGCGATGACCCTGATTTTTTTGTTTTTATTGATGTTCCCGAAGAGGTGATGGATCAACGCATTAAAACCCGAGTGATTTGCCCCAAATGCCAAACCCCCCGCAGCACCCGGGTTTTGGCCACCAAAGAAGTTGGTTATGACCAAAAAACTAAAAAGTTTTATTTGATCTGTGATGACCCGGCTTGCGGCAAAGCCAGAATGATATCTAAGGAAGGTGATAGTTTGGGTATTGAGGCCATCCGTTCACGAATAGAGGTAGACGATAAAGTCATGAGAACTTTATTGGGTTTGAACGGTATTGATAAAATTTATTTACGCAATTCGGTCCCGGTTAAAATAGCAAAAAACTATGTGGATGATTATGAAATCACGCCGGGTTATAAATATGAACTAGATAAATCAACAAACAAGGTCAAAACCCTAGAAGAACTCTGGATCATAAAAGATGATGACGGCGAGAAATCATACAGTTTATTGCCGGCGGCAGTGACTATTGGCCTTATTAAGCAAGTTTGCAAAATATTAGGTTTATAATTGGGCTGTGTATTTGCCAAATTAAATTTAGGTGTATAATTAAATTGGACTTGGTGGTTGGCCTCGCTTAAGGGCGAGACAGGGGTTTTTAAAGTTTTAGCACAAAATATTGTTCAAAGGGATTCCCATATTGCGGCTATGCGCTGATTCGTTCGGGCATTGTCCGTTGCGGAAACCCACCTGGAAACGGGCTGAACATACTTTCAAAACCCTAATGCCAGGTCCACCTAAATATCTCTCCATCTGGAGGGGTTTTTTGGTTTTCCACAAATGTGGAAAACATGGGTATTGACTTATACAGTAGTAGCGCTATGCCTAAAGTGGACTTGGTGGTTGGCAGCTCCAAAAAAAGGTTCAGCCCTTAATAAATTTCTTTAAAAATAATGAGTCCTAGATTACGACGGCGCGAGCGCTGTTCGTTGCGGGCCATAAATTAGTTAAGTTTGGCTGAACGACCTTTGAGAAGCTGTGGTTGTCTGGCATACCGCCCGAATGTGCCTAGCTGCGGGTGGAACCGGACCCCAGGTCTACTAAAAAACTCGAGACATTAAATCTCGAGTTTTTTAGTATTCAAGCAATAAAAAGTAATCAGCTCTCACTCCTGCAAGGGACTAATCTTGCCAAAGCAAGGTTAGTCCTCTTCCATCCTCCCTCTTTATAATTTAACTGGAACCTCCTTGAAGTCGTTCGGGCTGATTACTTTTCTATTCTGTGGGTATCTCTGATGGTATAGTTAAGTTATTATGTCTTTTATTCAATTTGCTCCGCCGTTGGCCCAGTCGGAAACGGGCTTAGAAAAGAAAAAGCGCGCCCTCAAGGTGGTTAAGTTTTTAAAAAATAAATTTCCCGACGCCAAAATCGCTTTAAAATATGCTAATCCCATTCAGCTTTTAGTAGCCGTTATTTTGTCGGCTCAATGCACCGACAAAAAAGTAAACGAGGTTACGGCGAATATTTTTAAGAAATATAAGACCGCGAAAAATTTTGCCGGTTTAACGCAGGGTCAGTTAGAAAAAATGATTCATTCTTGCGGTTTTTACCGCAACAAAGCCAAAAATATTCTGGCGGCCTGTAAAATCATTCAATCAAAATTCAATGGCCGCCTGCCCCAAACCATGAAAGAAATACTGACCTTGCCGGGCGTGGCCCGCAAAACCGCCAATGTGGTTTTGGGGAACGCCTATGGGGTGGTGGAGGGCATTGCTGTGGACACTCACATGATTCGTTTAAACCAAAAACTGGGTTTTTCCGGCCAAACAGATCCGGTAAAAATTGAGCGCGATCTTATGGGGCTGATTCCTAAAAAGGAATGGTTCAATTATACTTATAGAATAATCAACTACGGCCGCAATGTTTGCCCGGCGCGACACAAAAAATGTGAATGCGAAATTTATAAAATTCGTTAAAGAAAACAAGGCCATTGCGGTTTTTATTTTACTGGCGGCGGGTTTTTTTCTATTTAGTTACGCCGACGCGGGCAAGGTCGGCGACATTAAAAAAAGAGTCAGGAATGTTTTTGCTCCGCGGCCTTTTTCTCTTTCGCCCGCCGCGGCCAAAGTTCGCGGCAGTATTTTTTACAGTCCTATGGAGACCGCGATCGTAAGCGGCCCGGTCCAGAACGGCCGGGTGGAAAGCGCCAGAATAGAATTTGTTTTAGACGGTTGGCAGCAAATCCCTTTTGAAAAAACCAACCGGTTTGAGGTTTGGCTGATTGGCTTTGATGCCAACTGGAAAGACGCTTCCAGCCGCGTGGTTTATGATTTGCCGCCGGGCGTGAAAACATACACACTGCTCGCGCGGGCCAAAAATGACGCGGGAGAGTATGATTCAACTCCGGTAGTTAGAATTTTTGCCACAAATACCTCGCCGTATTTTGGCCAGATTAAGATCAATGGGGTTTCTTATAGAGGCGATTTTAACCGCCCGCACTACGAAAAAATCTCCCTCCAAAATTCTTCTTTGGATTTGCCGGTGAATGTGACTGGTTGGAAAATCCTAACCAAGCGATTCAATTTTTCTTTTCAAATTCCCAGAGCGGCCGGATTGTTAAACCCTCGCGGCGCCGACAATTCGGACGCGATAGTTCTGGCCCGCGGACACACCGTTGATATTTTTGTGGGCAAAGTTAGCCCGGTGGGCGCCAATTTTAGGGAAAATTCGTGCGTTTCTTATTTAAGCGACAGTTTTGAGGGCTATGACGCCGTGTCCGGTTACGGCAGTTGCGTGGGGCTGGATTCAGGTTCTTATAACCGTTTTAGCGTGGAGTGCCGTTCGTTCATAAGGGGGCTTAACGCCTGCCGCAATCCTAATTTGCTTTATTACCAGTTTATAAACGAACCGTCCTGCCGCAACTTTATTTTTGAAAATTTTAATTATCAGTCCTGCGTAAACAGGGCCAAGGGCAAATCCGATTTTTATTCGGGCCGGTGGAAGGTTTACTTGGGACGGGGCGAGGAAATTTTAGACGACTTAAACGATACGGTTTATCTTTATGACTCCCAGGGATTGTTGGTGGACAGTTATAATTACTAGAAAATAGAGAATAGAAAGTAGAATGCAGAAGATTATAAAAAATCCGCCCCGACCTTGGGTCGGGGCGGCTCGGTTTGATCAATCGCCTTGGCCATGCAGATGATACCTAGCCAGGTAATCCATACACTCCACAATTTCTTCGGAGTAAATGTCGGTTCCGCCTTCCTTGATCTCATCCACGCATCTGGCAAACAGCGCCGGATCTATCCGTTCCGGAAAATTGGAATCATGCAGCAGCATTCTCGCCACTGTCTTAGGGTGCATATTGCCGGGCAGTTCGGAACAGTACATGGTTTCCCAGGCCTCGAACAACGGATGCTGATGTGATGCGTTCGACATAACTCCTCCCCTAGAGTTTTTGGAAGAACTGATTGACTCTCTCGCCCCGGTCAAACTCATTTTTAAACTTTTCAAATGAGGCCGCCGAGGGCGAAAAAAGCAGGATTTTCCTGCCTTTTACCATTTTGGCACGGTTTAAAGCCGAAGTCAAAATGGTTTCTAAGGTCAAATAGAATCGCGGTTGAGTTGAACCAAAGTATTTTATCTGCTTCAAGGCATCTGTCATTTTGGCCGTGGCCGAGCCCTCCAATAAAAACAGATTTTCTTTTTTAACAAATTTCTTTACCGCATTGGCCCAGTCCTTGAAAATCAAACCCTTGTCGGTTCCGCCAGTTATTAGCATCAGGTCCTGATTTTGACGGGCGAATCTTTTTAAAGCGGCGATGGTGGCGTCGGGCGAGGTGGCGGTGGTGTCATTTATAACTGTCAGATTATTTTTTTGATAAATAATCTCCTCTCGGAATTTTATTTGGGGCAGGGTTTTTATGGATTTTTTGATCAACTGCCAATCAACGCCGGCCAAATTAGCCGCGAGCGAGGCGGCCATTAAGTTTTGCAGATTGTGGTCGCCCGGATTAAATGGGGCGAAAAGGGAGAAACGGGAGGAAAAGGGCAAGGGGGGTGAAAGGGGAATAAAGCGAACGCGGCTCAATGGCTTCTTTTTTAAGAAAAACTTGGTCCAGTCATTTTTCTTGTTTAAAATCAAGAAATCATTCTGGGTTTGGTTTTTAAATATATTGGCTTTGGCTGAGGCGTAGTCGTTCATGCTGGTATGCCGGTTTAAGTGGTCGGGATAGAGATTGGTAATAACGGCAATATGCGGCGGCTTGGTATTGCTACCAAAAAACTCCAGATGCCACGAGGACAACTCAACCACCGCCGGACTGCGACCGTCCAGACGGTCTAAAGCGTTTAGCATGGGATTCTCGGATGAGTTTCCGGTCAGCGCGGATTTGGGATATTTTTGTTTTAGAAAATGATAGATCCAGTTGGCGGTGGTAGTTTTTCCTCTTGTACCTGTCACGCCGATAATTGGATTTTTACAAAAGCGGAAAAATAAACTGGCTTCGTTTTCCAATTGGGCGCCGGCCTCGCGCGCGATTTTTAAAAACCGGCTTTTTTTAGGCACGGCTGGGTTAACCACTACTATATCGTGTGACTTGAAGTCGGATTCGTTGTGCCGGCCCAAAACAAATCTAACCTTCTTGGCAGTCGAACCGAGCGACTTGATTGAGCCGGCCAGTTCGGCGCGCGACTTTAAATCGGTCACCGTAACCCTGGCCCCATGCTTAACCAGCCACTTGGTTGCGGCAATCCCGCCGCCCAACAACCCCAAACCCATCACCAAGATCTTTTTGTTTTTTAGATATTCCGTGGGGGGCATATTTGCTGTTCTACTTTTGATATACTACTATAGGACCAATAAGTCGGATAAGTCCAATAGGCCTAAAGATTAGGAGGTTTGAATGAAAAGGGTAAATAAAAGTTCCGGATTCAGTTGGCCGAATGTTCTTTTTAACAAATGTTGGGGATTCCAGATTAATTGGTGGCCTAACCAAAAAAATATACGGATCAGGAATTTCTTGGTTCAACCATTCTTTCCCAATAGTTATTATCTATCTCGTGATATGTGGCCGGTAAGTTTTGAACGCTGTGGCGAACCCTTGAGGAACGGATGGGATTGGGTATTGATTTTTGGTTTTATCCAGATAACAAAAGGTGTCTCTATTAACGGGGATTAAAAAAAATAAAGCGGATCAAAAAAACGATCCGCTTTGTTTTTGTTGTCCCTCGCTTGGGCTCGGGACACTGAAATTTAAATTTCACTTCGTTCAAATAAATTTCGTGGGTGGGTAAGGGGAATCGAGCCCCCCTCACCGCTGCCACAGAGCGGCGCTTTACCACTAAGCTATACCCACCATTAAAACAGCTTTTAGCGATTAGCTTCTAGCTTTTAGGTATCCTATCAAATAAATACTAATTTTCCAACTTCAAAACCAGGGCGCCTTCGCGGACTTTACCGGCGACCTTGAGGCCGACCACATCGCCGCTTTCGGCGACGGTTACGGGCTTGTGGTCCACCTGCATTTCTTCCACGGTTTGGTCAAATTCATTTTTGCCGCCTTCTATTTTTATTTTATCGCCAACCTTTAAGGTGCCGGTCAGTTCCACAATAGCCACGCCCAGTTTGTCGTAATAATGGGTAACTTTGCCGATAGGTTTCATAACTTTACGAAATACGAATTAGTGCCCGCTTCGCCAAAGCTATAGCGAGGCGAGCGAATATACGAATGGGTTTAGGGGTCGACCTTTAAATTAAATAAAAGTGTTAGAATAATAAATATGCGCCCCAGGAGGGAATCGAACCCCCATCTAGACCTTAGAAGAGTCCTGTTCTGTCCATTGAACTACTGGGGCTAGTAATAAATTTGACCAGTTATTTTTATCTTGTTATGCTATTATCACTCTATAGGTTACAGTGATAACCGAGCTTAGCTCGGTGATGATAATAGATTGAATAGAACCGATAAGTCCTATAGAACTAATTCTACTATGAACTTCGGTAATTTTACCACTAAGGCCCAGGAGGCCTTTCAAAAAGCCCATTTTTTAGCCCAAGAGAGAGGCGGAGAGCAAATCAGTTCGCTGCATCTGCTTTTGGCTTTGCTAAGGCAAGAGGATGGTTTAGTGGCCACAATTTTAAGGAAAATGGAGATTGATGTGGTTAAGATAGATAAGGCCTTGGAACTGGAAATAAATAAACTGCCTAAAATAATCGGCGGCGGCGTAGGCCAGTTGTTTTTAGGCCAGGACCTGGCGCTGGTGATTGAACAGGCCCAAAAAGAGGCCTCTAAATTTAAAGATGAATATATTTCCACCGAACATTTGTTGTTGTCTTTGGTGGCGGTGCCTTCCAAGGCCAAACAGATTTTAGAAGATAATGGCGTCAAGACAGAATATGTGCTGCGGTCTTTAAAAGAAATAAGGGGCGAAGAAAGAGTTACTTCTTCCGAACCGGAACAGACCTATCAGGCCCTGGAAAAATATACCCGCAATTTAACCGACCTGGCCCGCCGCGAAAAACTGGACCCGGTTATCGGGCGCGATGCCGAAATCAGGCGGGTGATGCAGGTGCTCTCCCGTCGAACTAAAAATAATCCGGTATTGATAGGCGAAGCGGGCGTGGGCAAAACCGCTATAGTGGAGGGCCTGGCCCAAAGAATTGTTTCGGGCGATGTGCCCGAAAGCATTCGCGACAAAGAAGTTGTAGCCCTGGACATCGGCGCTTTGGTGGCCGGAACAAAATTTAGGGGCGAATTCGAAGAACGGCTCAAAGCCATACTAAAAGAAGTCAACCGGGCCGAAGGCCGAATCGTTTTGTTTATGGATGAATTGCATACCCTGGTGGGCGCCGGCGGGGCCGAGGGCGCGATTGACGCTTCTAATTTGTTAAAACCGCCTTTGGCGCGAGGCGAGCTTCATGCCATCGGCGCAACCACTTTAAAGGAATATCAAAAATATATAGAAAAAGATCCGGCCTTTGAAAGGCGGTTCCAGCCGATCTTGGTGGCCGAGCCGTCCGAAGCCGACGCGGTGGCTATTTTGCGCGGCATCAAAGAAAAATACGAAGTGCATCACGGCGTTCGCATCACCGACGCCGCCATTGTGGCCGCGGTGGAATTTTCACAGCGATACATCTCGGACAGATTTTTGCCCGACAAAGCCGTGGATTTAATAGACGAAGCCACCTCGGCTTTAAGAATGGAAATTGATTCCATGCCGGACGAACTGGATATGATGACGCGCGAGATTAGGCGATTGGAAATAGAAAAAGAAGCGCTAAAAAAAGAAAAAGGCACGGGCGAGAAGCTTAAAAAAATAAAATCGGAACTGGCCGATCTTAAGGAAAAATATAATGTTTTGGAGGGTCAATGGCTGCGGGAAAAGGATTTAATCACTAAAATGCGCCAGTCCCAAAAAGAAATAGAGCGGTTAAAAGGCGAGGCCGAAATTGCCGAACGCGAAGGGCGGCTGGAAAGAGTGGCGGAGGTCAGATACGCTCAGATTCCCGAACTGGAAAAAGCGATTAAAAATTCATCGGAGAAATTTGGCCAGCTGGAAAATTCCAACCGTTTGCTTAAAGAAGAGGTGGGCGAGGACGATATTGCCGATGTGGTCAGTCGTTGGACGGGCATACCGGTGAGCCGGCTTCTAGAAGAAGAATCCAAAAAATTAACCCGTTTGGAAGAGGAACTGGCCAAAAGAGTGGTGGGCCAGGAAAAGGCCGTGGCGGCCATAGCCAATGCCATCAGACGAGCCCGAACTGGCCTAAACGAGGCCTCCCGGCCCATCGGATCTTTTATTTTCTTGGGACCTACCGGCGTGGGCAAAACGGAATTGGCGCGGGCGCTGGCTGAATTTATGTTTAACGACGAGAACGCTCTGATAAGAGTGGATATGTCGGAATACATGGAACGGCACGCGGTCAGCCGTTTAATCGGCTCGCCGCCGGGTTATGTGGGTTACGAAGAAGGCGGCCAACTGACCGAAAGGGTTCGGCGCAAGCCCTACAGCGTGGTGCTTTTTGATGAAATAGAAAAGGCCCACCCCGAGGTCTTTAATTTATTGCTGCAGGTTTTGGACGATGGCCATTTAACCGATGCCAAAGGCCGCAAAGTAAATTTTAAAAACACCATAATAATAATGACTTCCAATTTGGGCACGGAAATAGTTCACGAATATCATGGCTTGGGTTTTGCCCATGACAACGGCCAGGGCGAAGAGAATCAAACGCGGGAAGTTGAAATCAAAATAATGGAAACCTTGAGGCGGCACTTTAGGCCGGAGTTTCTTAACCGTTTGGACGAGGTCATAATTTTTAACGGTCTTAAAAAACAGCACATTGATAAAATAGTGGATTTGCAATTAGAAAATGTTAAGAAGCGGTTGGCCGAAAAGGGCATAAAGTTAAAGGTCTCGGCCGAACTAAAGGAATATATCGTTAAAAAGGGTTTTGACACTGTGTATGGGGCCCGGCCGTTAAAAAGAATTATCCAAACCGCGATCTTAAATCCCCTAGCGCAAAAATTATTGCAACTGCAGGATGCCTCCGGAAAAGATAAAACCTTTAAGGCCGATATTACCAGCCAAGAGGAGGTCTTGATCAAATAATTAAATCCCCCCGCCTGTGGCGCGGGGGATTTTCCACAGGCGCTTTTTAAATTTACGAAAATTGTGTTAGTATTTCTTTGCTCGTTATAATAAAAAGAGAGTTAGTGTTTATCTTACTTTTTAAGCAAAGTTTTTCCACAACCGGCTCTGGACGGGACCGGGTCGGGGTTATGGTATAATAGTCCTAGACACTAATTAGGGTGTTTCCTGTGTAAAAAGAGCGGTTCGGACTGGCGTTATTTTGCTTATCTAAATTTCATTCTTTGAAACTTTCCAAATAGGCGTTTTTGACAGATGATTGTTGTTATTCTATGGCATAGAAGGTTGTTGACACTCAAGCGCCAAAGCGCATAGAATGTAAATTAGGTACGCTTTAATAGCGGAACTTATGAATTCACCCCGATAAATATTTTTTAAGGCCACGCAAGGGCTCTTTTGTTGTTTTATCGTGATTCTTAATTGGCTACCAGAGAAAGGGGTAAAAAGGGAGAAATGGGATAAAATGGTTGCGGATTAAGGATTGTGATGAAGATGCAGAGACCGAACGATCGCACTTTAACAATTAAATATATGGTTGAAATCAGAGTATGAATTTGGTTTCTACGGTCTAATTGTGTTTAGGTTTAATTTGGATACATGGAGTTTAAAAGTCCGGTCGGTTCCCTTGGTGGGATAATGACTTGACTCCGACGGTTTAGATCAGTTTATTATTTTAGTTTATTAATTTGCGGGTTCGAGGTCTTATTAAGGGACCCTTTGGGGTACCTAGAAGGTCTTGGCCAAAATAAAAGAGAAAAACAAATGAGTTATTTTACTAGCAAGCGCCGCGAGCTGGCTGGCAAAATCGTTTCCGTTGGTTTAATGGTAACGACTTTTGCTTGGCTGGTGGTTCCCGGCGCTAACGCGCAATCAAACGCAGACCTGATTGCCTCTTTACTGGCGCAGATCCAAGCGTTGCAGGCGCAGTTACTGGCCTTGCAGGGCGGTTCTAGCGCGGGCGCAACGGCTTGTTCGTTTACCAGATCGCTGACAGTGGGCGCGCGGGGCGATGATGTTACCTGCTTGCAAGAGTATTTGATGTCTACCGGCCACTTCACTTTTTCCGGTGGGGCGACAGGTTACTTCGGTTCGGTAACAAGAACCGCGGTGGCGGCTTGGCAGGCGGCCAATGGAGTTAGCCCGGCAGTGGGCTACTTCGGTCCCCTTTCACAGGCCAAATACAGCGCTATGGCGGGATCGGTAACGACCCCGACTACGCCAACTACACCCACTACGCCGACCACACCGGTTGCAGCGGCAGGTTCCGGTTTAACAGTGGCTTTAGCGAGTGATACGGCGGCGGCGGGTTTGTTTGGTGAGAGTTTTGCTTCCAGACCATTCACCAAGATTAACTTTACGGCTTCGTCCGATGGCGATATTACGGTAAAATCAGTAACAGTGGAAAGAACCGGACAGGCCCAAGACGCGGTTTTTAGCGGTCTTATTGTATTGGATGAGACCGGCACCAGAATCGGGACTTCCAAAACACTGAATTCCAACCACCAAGCTGTTCTGAACGAACCATTCGTGGTTAAAGCCGGCACAACCAGGGGGATGACTTTGGCAGGTGATTCCGACAACAACCAAGACGCTTATGCCGGCCAGATTGCCACCTTAAGCTTGATCGCG
>JACPHE010000002.1 GCA_016188765.1 Parcubacteria group bacterium
AATAGCGGCATCGGCCGAACTTTGCCGCAAATAACCCAGCAAATGATCCGTCATAATCCGATCGTTATTGAAATAGTCCCCCAAATAAAATTGATATGGAGAAAAATTACTGAAAGCCCCATAAACGCCCATGCCGGACCATACCCTTTCAAATGTGGATTTATAAATAAGTTGTCGGGTCAAAGCAAAAAGTTCGCTGGCGGCATACAGCAAACTCGGGTTAAAAGGCGCGCCTTTGGCCATAGAAAAAAAGTAGGCCTTGATAGCCCTGGTTTTTAAGGCCTCGGCCCGGCTGGAATTATAGGGCGCCAACAGGCGCGCGGCTTGCGCGAACAAGCCGGCCACCCGAGCGGTGTGGTATGGCTCGGTACTGTATGTCCAATACTGCAGTTGGTCCTGGTGGGCATAGTAATACCCAAGCGGATGTCTGGATGATTCCACTCCGGCGCGGACTCCCCCATCCGCTTCTTGCAATTGCTCCCAAGCCGCAATACCCCACAACGCTTCATCTAAAATATCCGGTATGCCATTGCCGCTTTCGGGAATGTTTAGTGTATTGTCAGCAAACGCGGCCGGGTTTGATTCAAAAGCGCGCATCAACGCCTGCGGCACGACTGTGTGCATCAATTGCTGGTCAAAATCTCCAGCGTCATGATAGCCGCCCAGCAAAGAACGCTGGCCTGTTTTGGGCGTGGTTTCGGGGAAAAATTCTCGTAGGTTGGTATTTTCGGCTGTAAATACGGTCGTATGGTCTTGGGGCCTGGACCATTTGGTATAACTTGGTTTTAAATCGCCGGCCCAGCGATTATGGAAAAGTCCTCGGGCCACGGTATAAAAAATTTCCCGAGTCGCTTTTTCGCTTATGGTTGTAGGCCAAGAGACCCCCACGCCCGGAATGTGTATCCGATAGGCCGTGTCTTCGGAAGCAGGCACAGCCGAAAGATTTATTTCTTTGACTTGTGTGCCAGAATCGGCGTCCAAAATACTTCTTGGAGTTATAGGCAGATTACGAACAACCTCTTGGCGCGTTTGCAAAGGATTGCTTGACTCGGCCAAAACATGAGCCATGTTTGGAAAATCAGCCAGCTTAAGCGCTCCGCCGTCTCCCAACCAACCCGAGACATAAGCCCAGCGTTTGGAAGCTCTGGGATTATAGCCAACTTGATTTAATTGGATAGCCGGGGTCTCAAGATAGCGGTCGCTGAAAGGAAGAATAAATATAAGATTCTGCGGACCGGTTATGGTCAGCACCTCTTTTTGGCCTATCGGCTCGGCCAGAACAAGATAAATTTTGTGGTCAACATCAACCACATTTTCGTTATAAGGCAGTCCGAAACCAACCCGATAATCCGGCTGGCTCACAGGAATTGAATGGCGGAAAATTTTAGCAACGGCAATATCGGCGCCATCGCTTCTTTTGATGCTCCAAGGCCCGGTTTGCCATAACCCGCCCAAGTTACCGATTAACGCCAACCCATTAAGACCGGTGCTTTTATTTTCTAAGATCAATTCAATTATATTGGGCGCGGCCAAATGAACCTCTCTTAAGGCGGTATCCAATTTACTTCTGGGTCCGCCCAGAGTTTTGTTATAAGAGTTGCTAAATTTAGTGCCGGTGGGTGTGATAGCTTCGATGTGGGTAAAAACATCAACCCCCGCGGCTAATTTGGCAATAGTGTAGCTAGTTGTGCCGGCGGGCAAGGTTGCTACCAAAACTTGGTTGGGCAAAACACCATTGATATTATCGGCTGAAGGTTCTGGGCCTAAATAAACGCGAAATTCAGAGGCCTCACTTTGGTCTGGCCAGTTAACCGTTAGCGAGCTTGAGTTTGGGGCCTTTATTATTGTTTGAAATTGTCCGGTAAAGACCTGTGTTGGAGGTGGCTGGGGTATGAGTTGAGGCGGAGGGAGCGGCGGAATAGGTATTGGTTGGGGTAAGGGTGGAGGCAGTGGCTCCGGATTTGGCGGCGGCGGGGCTTGATTAAATCTTACGGCATAAACATTGTCTATATAAATCTTATGGTTTGAGGCCGGCGGATTAGCCGTTCCAAAATAAAAAATCTCTACCCTATCCAGCGGGTATTCGTTTGTTTTTAAAAGAGTTATGGGAATGCGGATCTGTTTGTAGCTCGTGGTTAGCCCCCCGCCGCCGACAATATAAGGATCAATATTTATTTTTTTGCTGAAATAGGGCCAGCCGTAGATGCTAAAATCAAATGTTTTTCCGGGCGCGTCGGCTTTGGCATAAAACCAAATTTCGTCATAATTTGAAATGTCTTGCCGCCAGGTTGGCAAATTGTTCAGCCCAATACCGGGTTCGTGCCATTGATCGGGAATGCCTTCAAAAGCCGCCGAGCCGGCATAAGCCGAAACAGTTGGCCCGCCGTAATGAAAAACAGTCCCGACGGTTTCGCCGTCCCAGAGAAGAAATGTTTGTCCTTGAGAGATGCTGTTTTGCGGAAATATGAGCCCTACACCGCCAAGAGCAACAGCGGTGATAAGTTTGGTTAAGGTTTTTAATCTGATCTTAACTATTTTTTCCGCAAGCATCTTAATGAAGCAGGCAGATTCATTCGCGTCTGTTTCATTATAATCAATCAGAACAGTAGTGTCAAAGAAATATATCTGAACTTATACAAGAAAAATCAGCTTATGGCCAATCTTTGAAGTGCTACTCTGATTTCGTCCGGCAAGCTTATATTGATTCTAGTTTTTGCAATAGGAATAAATTAAATGTACCACCAATATCAATCAGCTAGTAACCTAAAAAGAATCTTGAGTAAGATCGGTGTGTTTCGCAATACGGGCAAGCATTCGAGTGCCGATTTCTTCCCGATCATGAAACGCAAAAGTAAAATCTGGGTGGCCTTCCTTTTCAAGAACTCTATGCGAACCTCTTTGTCTTTTGATTCGCCACCCGAGTTTAAGTAATGCCTTGAGAACCCGCAGTGCTTTAACGGCGTGCCATTTCATGTCCAAATAAGCGGAAAACTGCTGAAGGAGTGTTTCCTTGCTCTATGTTATCCGCAAGCGTTCGCAGAGCGATAGCATACACCCGTCGCACTGCTTTTTGCTTAGTATCACCGTAGGCCATAACCCCGGGAAGTTTTGGAATTTCGGCAATCCACCGCCCATCTTCCTCACGATCAAACTCGACATGAAACGAAGGTAATGTTTTATTTTGAGGTTTCTTAATCATAAGTTGGAATATAGCATAATTTCTGATTAAACAAAATCGCCCGCCTGGCCTTGTTTACCCGCCGAAACTTTGGTGAAGGATGTGGCGACAAATTCTCTTCCGAATTATGGCCA
>JACPHE010000022.1 GCA_016188765.1 Parcubacteria group bacterium
CCGTAACATTAAGTTTGTCGTTCCATGAATCCCCAAGCGAAATTTCTTTGCCGACGACGCTAAAATTTCCAGCCACGCCCAAGTCGCTCACCGAAAGCCCGCTGGATACGCCCAAAGAGTTTAACTGGGTATGTCCGCTAACCACCAAACCGCCTTCTTTGATTTGGCCTCTTTGGGCGGCTATAAAGCCGGTGGCATCTATGTCGCCTTTAACCTCAACCCGGCCGGTAAACAAAGCGCCGGCGAGGGAATTGAGTTTGCCGGCTAATGTAGAAACGCCGTTGACCACCAGGTCTCCGCCCACCGAAAGATTTTTGGCCACGGAAACATAATCCAAAAACTGGGCGGCGCCTTTTACCAAAAGTAATTTTCCGACTTCCGCTCCGCCTTCCAGTTTTACGGTATCAAAAGTCACATTGCCGTTTTTGGTAACCAGTTGCAGGGTAAAGTCCTCACCGGAAATTCCGTCCAAGTAATCTGCGGAAAGATTTTCGGCCGTGGTGGTGGAATCAACAATTATGGGGGCAACGCCTTGTTCGGCGTAGGAACGAAACTGCCCTTGGGTTTCTATATGACCATAGATGGAAATTTTACCTTCTTTGTCCAATAAAAGAATTTCGTTGGCGTGGGTGCCCGGCACGCGGCCTTGCAGAGTTACCGCGTCTTGGATAAATTCTTTGACGGCGCCGTAAAGAGCGTTGGCGAATTTTAAATTGAACCCGCCCAGAATAAAACCAAGCACAACGATGCTCATCACCGCCGCCTCGGCCCAGCGCGCCTTGGAATCATGAAACCTGAAACCTGTAACATTTTTTTTCTGATCTATTTTGGGAAAAACCGGTTTGGGCATTGAATCATGAATCATGTAACCCGCAACATTTTCTTCTTTTTGTGTTCCAGGTTTCATGCTCCATGTTTTATGCTCCATGTTTCGTGCTTCATGTTCTATGTTTTGTGTTTCATGATTTTTGTAAATTGCTTCCAACTCATCCAGTTCTTTTTTAATGTCTGTAGCCAAATCTTGTTCTGGTTTCCCTTTTTCTCCCGTTTGTCCCATTTCGCCCATTGTGGCCAATACGGGTTTAAAAGGGATGAAAGGGGATGAAAGGGGAAAAATGGGACTGGGAACCGCCGGCTGATGCTCGGCTAAATACCCCGCCAATGATTTTTTAGAAACATACCAATTCCGGCCGAATTTTCGGCCGTTTATTTTTCCTTTTCGCACCAGCAAACTTAAATACTCGCTGCTGTAAGCAGTCCCCCGCGCGGCTTGGCTGACCAAAGCAAAATCAACCGTTGGTTTTTTCGGTTTAGAGTATGTTAATTTATTAAGCTTTTTCTTAGTTTTTCCCATCAGTGGTGAGCCCGCCGAACCATTAAAAATCCCTGCAACGCGAATCGCGTCACAGGGTGCTGGCTTGTCTCGAGTCAATCGAGAGGATATCCGATACTTATCGGATATGCTTATTATATCATCTATACATGGCTGTAAATAGAACCCTTATCCACAGATCAGATCATGGAGCATGAAACATGGAACAGGAAACATGGAACAGGAAACATGGGACATGCAGCATAAGTCCTAAAACATGAAGCATGGAACCTGGAACATTTCTTCTGCTCTATGCTTCATGCTTCATGCTCCATGTTCCATGCTCCATACCCTATGTGGATATTTACGCTTGACCCCGATAAACTAACAAATTAAGATACTATATAAAGATTGATAGTGAAAGATTACAAAACCTTTATATAGTTTAAAGTTATAAGTTTTAAGTTTTGGTTCATAGGTTTTCAGTTCTGGTTTAACTAAAACCAGAAACTAGAAACTCAAACTAAAAACAAATAACCAAGAACCAATATATGTCTTTTGCCAGAAAATACCTAAGCATCAAACAGGCGGCTGCTGTAATGGGCGTAACCACCCTGACGCTTCGCAATTGGGATAAAAACGGCAAACTGCGGCCCTACCGCAATCCCATTAACAACTATCGCTATTACCGCGTGGATCAGATTGAAACATTTTTGCGCCAGATGGAGGGTTCGCGGGAACGATATACCAAACTTAAAATAGCGGATATTTCATAGGTCTTATTGGTCCTATAGGACTTATAGGTCCTATATGGTGGGCGATACAAGAATCGAACTTGTGCCTCTGCAATGTGAATGCAGCGTTCTACCATTGAACTAATCGCCCCTACTTCGCTCGGCTAATCCGCCGAGCTTCGCAGGGCAAGCCCTAATTTATTTATAACTTTCTGGTGCGGATATTCCATTATATCATGCACAAAGCGGTCGAACATGCCTAGGCGGTATTTAAATTCCTCCACACCCAAGATTACATATCTTAATTCCCGCCCGGTGTCCGACTCCAAGCCCTTTATAAAA
>JACPHE010000006.1 GCA_016188765.1 Parcubacteria group bacterium
TCATAAGCCATTTTTTGATTAAACTGTTTGCCCTTGGCTGAAAAAACAATAACTTTGGTTTTAGAATCTTTAGAAATTTTAAGCGACTCCACCGCTTTTAAAATCGGCTCGACCATTAAAACCATACCGGCACCGCCGCCATAAGGCGGATTGTCCACGGTTTTATGTTTGTCTAAAGTATAGTCGCGCAAATTATGTACATTTATTTTTATAATTTCCTTTTCGCGGGCGCGCTTAACTATGGACTCGTTAAAGTATGAATCAAATATTTTTGGGAAAATTGTTATAATATCGAATTTCATACAAAAATGTCTAATGCCCAAATCCAAATGTCTAATCAATGCCTAATGATTAAATGACAAATTATTTTTTGATATTTGAGCTTTGAAATTTATTTGTCATTTGAATTTAGTCATTTGTCATTTATTCTAACCGAAATTACGGTCTCGCCCTGAGCTACTAAAGCCGCGATCACCAAGGTCATGCCCGAACGAATGTCTAGGCCGTTAACTTCTTTACCATAAAGCGGGGTGGGGCCTATTATCAAAGATCGGTGCGGGTCTAGAATATTAGCGTTGGCGCCCATTTTCATCAACTCTCTAATATAATTTTGCCGCGACTCGTACATCCATTCGTGAACCAAACTTGTGCCTTCGGCCTGGGTAGCCAAAACCGCAAACGGCGGCAAATGGTCGCAGATAAGCTTAGGATAAAGCCCGGACTGAATTCTAAAAGAACGATATGAGGATTTGGGAGACAGCACTGTTATAGAATCATTTTTCTTTTCAAAATTAACATGCATCTTTTCTAACTGAAGGCGTCAACAATATGCGGCTTTTGGTGGCCGCGGCCAAAACAGCAAAAGCGCTAACCTCCAAATCATCCGAAATAACTTTATGCTCAACATTTTTTAAAAAGACCTTATTGCCTTTGATTTTTAAAGTGGTGGTGCCAACACCAGAAATTTCCACTCCGGCCGAGTTTAAGAATTTGCAAAGATCCTGAACATGGGGTTCGGCCGCGGCCAGCCGAATTTCCACCGCTTGGTCCATACCTGCCGCCAAAAGCAAAATATTTTCGGTGGCCGTCACCGAGGGCTCTTGCAAAACAAGCTTGGCGCTATTCAACTTCGCCTCGCCGAAAAATTTAAAATGAAGATTTTCACCCTCGTTCACCTCAACGCCTAATTCTTTGAAGGCGTTAATATGGGTATCCAAGGGTCTCGCGCCAATAACATCTCCTCCGGGATAGGGCAATTCGGCTTCGCCGAAACGGGCACTCAAAGGCCCAGCAAATAAAATTGAAGCCCTTAGTTTTCCGGCATCTTCCGGCAATGGCTTTGATTTTAAATTTTCAGTGTTGATTAAAAGTTCGTTGGGACCTGACCATTCGTGCCTTCCGCCAAGGTGATCAATAATACCAAGCATTTTTTCTACATCATTAATGCGAGGCACATTGGCCAGCCGCGTTTCTTTGATCAAGACAGAACCAGCGATTAGAGGCAGGGCGGCATTTTTAGAACCGCTGATTTTTACTTCACCGTTTAAGGCCTTGCCGCCGTTGATTATGAATTTGGACATTATTTTAGTTCAGAAAACCCAGAACGACTCAGAGCATCGGAGTATCTGAAAATCTGGCGGTCTGATTTGTCTGACAATCAGAGTTTTCCGAGTTCTTCTGAATAATAACAAACCACCGCAACAAAATACAAAACCCCCACTTATCGCAGGGGCTTTGCTTAGATTCAAAAAACTTTTAAAGTTTTAGGTCGTCCACAACCTCATCCACCGACTGGGATCTTTCGGGTCTGGAGGCGTGCGTGCTGCCGGGCGGTTCTTCTATCTTTAAGTTTACTCTGGCGTTGTTTTTAGCGCCCACAACGCGAAGCAGCGTTCTTAAAGCGCGAGCCGTGGCGCCTTGCTTGCCAATAACCACACCCATGTCTTGGGGATTAACTTTAAGAGTTAAGAGCACGCCCATTTCATCAACGGTGCGGGCAGTGGAAACATCGTCGGGAACATTCACCAACCCTTTTACCACAAATTCCACAAACTCTTGATCGGGATAATTAGCCATTGCTTCTTGTTCTATAATTTCTATGATTCTGGAAAACGGCGACCTTTTAAATTAAGATAACAAAATAAGTTTAGGTAATCAAGAAGCCGCCGCTGAAACTTCCTCTGCAGATGGTTCGGCTGCCGGAGATGGTTCGGGCTTGGCTTCCGATTTGGTCTCGCCGCCTTGGCCCTTTTTGGGCTTCCAGGCCTTAACTTTTTCACCAGTTATAATGCCTAGGTCCACAAACATATTATGCAAAGTGGCCGAGGGCTGGGCGCCCTTGGCTATCCAAAATTTCACCCTTTCGGTTTGGATTTGTTTTTCTTTGGAATGGGGGTTGTAAAAGCCAAAAAGCTCCAGCACTTTGCCCTGCGGTTTCCATTTACTGTCTTGAAGCACAATTCTAAAAGAGGCCTGATGCTTTTTGCCAACTCGTTGTAAGCGTATGACTAACATAATAAAAAGCCCTCACCTTTGGTGATAGCTTTGATATGGTATCAAAAGATAATTATTTGGTCAAACGAGTTTTTTTATTATTGTTATCTTCAATAAGTTTGTTCTTCTTTAAAAAATCCAAAACTGGCTTACCGCATTTGCCGCAAAATTCATTATTACGAAAATAACTCGCGCCCGCCATTATAGGTTCGCCTGATATATTCTTTTTGCACAAATCGCATTTAATAACTCTCATAATCCTCAAGATATATCCAAACAAATCCACCGTCAACTTGTGGAAAACATTAAATATTATTGTTAACAATCTTGGCCCGATCGGGAAATTTTTGTTAACAATATATATAATGTGCAAAATCGGATTTTGCACACCCTCGTTAATTAAAAAAGAGCGGAGTTTTTACACTCCGCCCCACAACACAAAATCCTTGAGGCCGCCCAAGGTTTTCAAGCCCTTATGGAGAAACCTACCCAGATAACTTCTCATAAAAAACAGTTAGGTTGATGCTGTCAGAACTACCCTCCGATTGGGAAGACGAAAGCACCTTGATCGGATTGGTCTTATCAAGCCAATCCCTAAGAGTTGACCAGAGTACATCTCGAGGAATACCAACGAAGACCTTTACATCGGTCATCTTTATCACCTCCTTTTACAAGTTGATGAGGAGAATAAAATGTACAGTTTAAGAATACCTATACTTATTATTATTAGCATAGGTCTAAGCCGTCTGCAACTTAAGCGATAATAAATGCGAAATGCCGTCTTTCATGGAGACGCCGTATAAGGCGTCGGCGTGGCGCATGGTTTCGCGCCCTAGATGGAACTATTGACACAGAAATATGGCTGTGTATAATTAGAGTACAATTTGGGATTTTCCCACCGATCCCCGCCCCTAAAAAGGCGGGGTGAATATTTTTCAGGACTGATAAAACTTCAAAAAAGCGTCTCTGACTTTCTGAAAATCGGCATTGTCTAGTGTCCCAATTCTATTCGTCAATCTTTTCTTATCCAATACGCGAGCTTGGTTAAGCATTGCCCAGTTTGTTTTTCCATGCATTGTGATTTCCACATACCAAGTTCCCTTCTTTTGATGAGTTGTAAGCGGTAAACCTAAAAAAGAATTGCTGGTAAATTTCCTAAATACCAGGACTGGGCGGGTAAATCTTACACCTTTACCAAAAATTTCTTCTCCCAAATTCATACCCAAACTGCACCACCAAATTTCACTTTGTTTGAAAACAATTTTACTGTCTTTTTTCCATAAATAAATTTTTATCCGGCACCATTCTTGAAAAGATTTCACATAATCAAAAATCATAACAAAATTATATCACAAAAAAATGCCGCTAGATTTTGTTTCCAGCGGCAGTAAACAGTTAAGTTGATGACACCAGTTTTGATAAAACTTATTCTCCTTTCGTCTCAAGGGACTCCACAAATGCCTTTAACTTAGTTTCGGTATCGGTCAAAGAGGACTCCACCTCTGCCATTTTGGCTTCTAGATCAGAGAGATCAACTGTCCCTGCATCTGTAGCCCAATGAAGCCTCTTTTCCATCTCCTCCCCTATTTCTCCTATGACATTATAATTACCCCACAACCCATCGTTGTATACACCACTGAGAGCGGAATCATTATAGCGCTCGCGAGGAACTTTTTGATCAAAGAAAACAGTCATTGCGTTTACCTGTTCCCTTGCCGCTTTGAGCTTGTTATTCAGATCCCTGCGACGAGCCATAACTTCCATAAACCTCTCATCCTTTTCGGGACGATAGTGACCTGACCCAAACTTATTTTCTTGATTTTCCATACTATTATCTCCTTCTGATGACAAAACAATTATCTATATGTGTGATCATACACTATTGATCACCGTTTGCCAATGATTCCACGGTTAAAGAAATCAATCCGCTGGTTGTGTGCTTACACAACCAGCGGGAAAAGAGCTTTACTGATAACCCTTATTTAAGGGTGCTAAGAGGCACATCTAGTTTTTTCAATGCCTTACTTATTTCTTTTAGGTCATCGTTTAGGCGGAGATTCCCAGCCATGATGATCATAAAAAAGGCAACGAACGATAGAATCATGAGACGCCTCCGCTGATCGCTTGTTGGACCTGTTATTTTGAAGACCTCAAAAAAACCTATGCTTCCCAAGAATAGAGGGCACACGGAGAGAATACCCACCACATACAACACATATAGAAATAACTCGTTCCCGGTAAACCGTAAAGCTATACCACAGCCAATAACCACTGCGAGTGTCGCAAGACACATATATTTGAAAACATATTCTGACATTGTTTCCTCCTCCGAAGTAAAGAAAGAACTCAATTCTTGAATGAACACAGACAATTCTCACACCCGAGAAACTATCTTAATATAAGATACTACTCCTTCTTGTTGTAGTCAAATTTTCTATAATGTTTCATATCTTATGCATATGTTTTAGTTAGTGTTTGAGCCAGTTTCTGGGCCGAGGTCAAGCCGATTGCAACTTAAGCGACAACAAATGTGAAATCCCGTCTTTCATGGAGACGCCGTATAAGGCGTCGGCGTGGCGCATGGTTTCGCGGTTATGGGTGATGATTATAAATTGGGTTTCGCGCGAAAGTTCTTTTACTAAACGGATAAATTTAGCGGTGTTGGTTTCATCCAAAGCCGCGTCAATTTCATCCAGCACCATCACCGGCGGCTTGCGAATACTCGCGAGCGAAAACAAAAGCGCGATGGAGGTTAAGGTCCTTTCGCCACCCGAAAGCGTGCTTAAATTTTTAACTTTCTTACCCGGCAACTCCAGCTTGATCTCCACCCCATCTTCATCACCTATTTCCTCATTGTCTGACTTAACCGCGTTTGACGCGGCGGCCAAACTAGCCCTTCCTCCTCCAAAAATAAGCCGAAAATATCCTCCGAAAACATGGCTCATCTCGGCCAGCGTGGCTTTGTAACGGACGCCAACCTCTTTATCCAATCCCTTAACCAAATTCTCCAAAGAAGCCAGGGTTTGGGTTAGGTCGTTTGATTCTTTAGATAAAAAATTATATCTCTCATTAACGGCTTCAAACTCCAAAACAACCTTGTCGTCTATTGAACCAACTTCTTCAAGCTGTTTTTTTAATTTCCAGACCCTTTCCTCTAAAGCCGTTTCGGTTTGGCCCGCCACGGACAAAGCCAAAGACGCTTTAACGGCAGTGGGTTCGTTAAAAGCCATTATTTCGGCCAAAGTTACAGCGCCCACAGCCGCCAGGTCTTGTTGAAATCTGGCCTGATGCAGTTTTAATTTTTCTTCTTCCAGCTCCACTTGCCTCAAAGTATCCTCCCAACGGTGGAATTCCGATTCTTTTTCCCGATAAGTCCTTTCCCTGGCTAAAGAGACCCTCCTTTCTTCCATAAACTTTTTCTCCAGATTGGTTCTGGCCAGCGCAACCTCATGGTGTTTTTTCTGAATTTCCTTTCTGGTTGTAAGCAATTTCTCCAGCCCCTGCTTTAACAAAGGCACGGTATCGCCTCCCAGCGCGGGGTTAAGGCCATGTTCCATAACCTTCAACAAATCCCGAAGCGCCGTAACCGCTCCGGCCATTAGATGACGCAAGGTTTCTATGTCCGCGCCCTTAAAATCAATATTGAGTTTATTCACAATATCGCCGATTTTGCCTTTTAAATATTCGGCGCTTACCGGCAGCTTTTGCTTTTCTCTGTCTTCTTCCAGATTTATTTTGCCTTCGGCGGAAATAATGCCCTGGGTGATTTTGTTCTCTTCTGATTCCAGCCGCCTGGATTCGGCTGTTAAAACACCCAATTCCTTGTCCCAGGCCGATTTTTTGTCCCAAGAAAAAATCTCGGTTCTTAAATTTTCAACTTCTTTTGCGAGCGGTTTTATGATTTGCCTGGCTTCTTTATTTTTTTCGGAAATTTTATTTTCCCAAGCCAAAAGACCGTGGTGTCTTAAACCGAAAAATTTGCTGGCGGCCGTTTTTAGTTCGGCGTTATATTCTTCTTTTTTTTCAAGCTTATCTTTCTCTTTCTTCAAAATCCTCAACTGTGGTTTTAGTTCGGCTAAAATAGCGCTGACTTTATCCAGATTTTCACGCGTATTTTTAAGCCGTAATGAGGCCTGATGTTTTTTGTCTTGATATTCTTTAACGCCGGCGGCTTCTTCCACAAAGGCCTTAAATTCTTTGGGCGAAAGATTAAGCAATTTATCCGACAGGCCTTGCGAAATGATTCTGAAAGAACTGTCACCCACCCGCGACTTCGCTAAAAATTCTTCCAGGTCCAGCAAACGAACCTTGCGGCCATTCAAAACATAAGAATTATCGCCGCTTTTATCCACCGCGCGCTCTATAACCGCTTCGCTAAAACCAAAATCAGTGTCGGCTTTTTCGTCCAGGTCAAAATGCATGGCCACGCTGGCGCGGGCTAAAGAGTTGCGTCCGGCCGATCCAAAAAAAATCAAATCATCGCCTTTCTTGCCGCGAAGATTCTTAAACCCTTGTTCGGCTAAAGCCCAGCGAATCGCGTCCACCACATTGGACTTGCCCGAACCGTTCGGCCCGACCACCACTGTTACACCCTTGGGAAAATCGAGCGTCGTCTTTTTCGCAAAGGACTTGAAGCCAGAAAGTTCTAATTTTTTTAAATACATCAAGACAAAACTCGAAATTCGAATATAGAAATTCGAAACAATATCTAAATTCTAAATTCAAAACAGTTTCGGATTTCAGATTTCGTGCTTCGGATTTACTTTGATTTTGATAGTGCATCTTCGGCCGCTTTTTGCTCGGCCTCTTGTTTGGAAGGGCCCGAGCCCAGACCCGCGAGTTTTTCGCCCAAATAAACGCCTACCTCAAAAATTTTATCATGATCCGGCCCGACTTCTTTAATCACTCTATACACAGGCGTGATGCCTGACTTTTCTTGAGAGTCCTCTTGGAACAAACTTTTGGGATCTTTATAAAGTTTGTTTTTTATTATATTTTCCAGGCCGGAAAGGATATTTTTATTTATAAGCCGCCTCGTAACCTTGGTCTAAATAAATAGTTCCTATGACGGCCTCCATGGCATTAGCCAAAATTACCTGCCGTGCCCGGCCGGTATCTTTGGCCTCTCCGCGCGACAGCATCAAAAAATCGTTAAAATCAAGACGCGAGGCCACTTCGCTCAAGTTTTGATAATTAACCAAGGCCGCCCGCCAGTTGGTGAGTTCGCCTTCGGGATTGGAATATCTTTTGTAAAGATATTCAGTGACAGCCAATTCTAAAACAGCATCACCCAGAAATTCCAGCCGTTCGTTGTTTTCAAACCCAGAGTCGGGATTTTCGTTAAGCCAAGAGCGATGAATTAGGGCTTGCCTTAAAAGCTTTTTATCTTTAAAAACAACCCCCAATTTATCCTCCAATGTTTTCAAATACTCCATTTGTTAAATTCCAAATGACAAAAACCAAATGACAAATAAATTTCTAAGTCCAAAATCCAAATTTTGTCATTGGATATTTGGGCTTGGTTTGTCATTTGAGCTTTGAACTTTGTCATTATTTTCTTCCCTCTTCGGCCTTGTCGTATCGTCTTTTAACGGCTCGCCGATTTCGCGGTAGATCGTGCCCAAGACGCCGTTTACAAACTTACCCGAGGATTCCCCGCCAAACGATTTTGCCAACTCAATGGCCTCGTTTATGGCTACCTTGGGCGGCACTTCTTTATAATCGCCAAAGAGTAGTTCGTAAATACCCAAGCGCAGCACATTTCTATCCACCATGGCGATTTGGTCTAGGGGCCATTCCGGAGCGGCTTTGGCTATTATCTGGTCTATTTTGGCCAAATTATTCATGACTCCATCCGCTAATTGTTTAATAAAAGAATCATCCTCCAGACCAAGCCCAAATTCCCCCGTGTTTTGCGAAACATAGGCGTTTAAATTAGCCGTGTCCCCGCCGCGAAAATCCCATTCGTACAAGGACTGCATGGCGATGGAGCGGGAAAGATGTCTATTAGCCACTTTAGTTATAAGTTATTAGTTTCTAGTTACAGTTTAACAGTTATTAGTTTTAGTTTATTAAACCAAAACCTGAAACCAAATGACAAAAACCAATAACTAAAAACTAAGAACCTATATCATCTTACTTATTTTTAACGACTTTTGATTTTTTATCTTTGATTTTTACGACCTGCCTGCCCTTATAATATCCGCAATTATAGCAGACCGTGTGCGGCAAAACCGGCGTCGCGCATTGGACGCATTTTGTTAAAACCCTTTTCTTTAAGGCCAAATGGCTCCGCCTGTGGCCTTGTTTTGATTTGGTTCTTCTGGCTCTGGGAACACCCATATAAATTTTTCGCTTTGCTCAAGTTGAGTAATTAGTAATTTGTACTTAGTAATTAGCGAAGGGAAAATTTATCCCTAAATACTAAATACTCACACTAATTACAAGCTTTTTTAATTTAACATAAATCCCTTTTCTGGGCAACGAAGTCCCGTCAGTGAATTTTCGATTTGCCTTTTGATTTTTCTATCAGAAAAATCTTTCGGAAATTCTACTGCGGGATAAAAAGGAGCGGGTGTCAGCATCACCCGCTCCGGTCACAGAAAAAGGACTTGGAGAACGGACGCGTCCGCCTTCTGGATCATTTAGATCTCTATGAATCGAGTTTTTATTCAAAATCGATTCAAAATCCCATTCTGTGATTTTATTTTTGGCTCCAGGGGAAGGGATCGAACCTCCGATTATCGATTAGCAATCGACGCCATTACCACTCTGGCACCCTGGAGCACAAAATTTAAAGTAAGGTACTAATCGCGCATCGGGCAGTAACATCCTGCCCGATGCGCGCCCCATGCGCTCTCCCCTGTGAGAGCAAACAGATGCTAGCATATCATTTTTCATCAAGCAACCCTTTAATTCCATCATGACGCACCCTTTGCTATACTTTGAATGATGAAATTCGCCCATTTGCATGTCCATTCCCATTACTCCCTTTTAGACGGTCTTGGAAAAATCAATGACCTGATAAAAAGAGCCGGTGATTTAGGCATGGAGGCCCTGGCCTTGACCGATCATGGCGCCATGTACGGCGCTTTGGAATTTTATAAAAAAGCCAAGAGGGCCGGCATAAAACCGATACTCGGCTGTGAACTTTATGTGGCCTACGAAAATCTATCCGACAAACGCCCCAACATAGACGATAAAAGATACCACTTGACGGTGCTGGCCGAAAATTTGGAGGGTTACCGTAATTTAATTCAACTGGTCACCCAGGCCCATTTGGAAGGTTTTTATTACAAGCCGCGAGTGGATAAAAATTTATTGCGGCGGCATTCGCGCGGGCTGATTGCCCTTTCGGGCTGTTTTCAGGGAGAAATCCCCCGCGCTATTCAAGCCCGCAAGGTAGATCGCGCCGAAGAACTGATCCGCGAATACCAAGAAATTTTCGGCCGAGAAAATTTTTATCTGGAAATCATGCCTCATCACGCCGAAGACGAAGATATATCCATAAACCAGACCCTGGCTCATCTTTCACAAAAAACCGGCGCTCTGCTGGCAGCCACCAATGATGTCCATTATATCCACCCCGAAGATGCTTCAACTCAAGACATTTTAATTTCCGTGGGCACGGGAACCCATGTTAAAGATAAAGACCGTTTAAACCTGCTTAAGTATAATCTGTCTCTTCGTTCCGGCGAAGAAATGTCCGGACTCTTGGCTAACTACCCCGGCGCTGTGGAACGCACCGGTGAAATCGCCCAAAGGATCAATCTGGATCTGGAGCTGGGTCGGTGGACTTTCCCCACCTTTGAACTGCCTGCCAATGTTACGCCCGATAACGAATTAAGGCGGCTGGCCGAAGCCGGATTTACAAAACGGAATTTAGAACGAAAGGCGATTTATTTAGACCGGCTTGATTATGAACTCGGCATTATAGAAAAAAAGGGCTACGCGCCGTATTTTTTGGTGGTAGCCGATCTTTTAGACCACGCTCATCAACATGGTATTTTAACTAACATCCGTGGCTCGGTGGCGGGTTCTTTGGTAACTTACCTTACGGGAGTCACCAAAATAGACCCGTTGGAATATAAGGTTCCGTTTGAAAGATTTCTAAACCCCGAACGCCCCTCGGCGCCCGATATAGACATGGATTTTGCCGACAACAGAAGAGATGAAGTGATTGAGTACGCCCGTCAAAAATATGGCGCTGACAAAGTGGCCCAGGTGGGCACTTTCGGCACCATGATGGCCCGCGCCGCCACCTTCGGCACCATGATGGCCCGCGCCGCCGTGCGGGATGTGGCGCGGGCGCTGGGGCATCCCTATGCCACCGGCGACACCATTGCCAAATTGATTCCCTTCGGCTCGCAGGGTTTCCCGATGACTATAGACCAGGCCTTAAAAATAACGCCGGAACTGTCCCAACTTTACGACAGTGATCCGGTTTCCGCCGAAGTCATAAATCAAGCCCAAAAAATGGAGGGGTGCGCCCGCCATATTTCGGTGCACGCCGCCGGTGTAGTTATCGCCCCCAGGCCGTTAACCGAATTCGTGCCCCTGCAGTTGGATCCCAAAGGAGGAAAAATAATAACCCAGTACGATATGCACGCCGTGGAAGACGCCGGCCTGTTAAAATTTGATTTTCTGGGTATAAGAAACCTGTCCATTTTGGAAGATACCGTAAAATTGGCAAAACAGCACCGCGGCGTCGATGTAGATATAGAAAATATTCCGTTGGACGACAAAAAATCATTCGCGCTTTTAGCCAAAGGCGAAACCGCCGGCCTTTTTCAGCTAAACGGCGCCGGTATGACCAAACACTTAAAAGACCTAAAGCCCGCCACCATCCACGACATCAATGCCATGGTGGCCTTATACCGCCCCGGCCCCTTAGAATCCATCCCCCAGTACATCGAACGCAAGCACAATCCGCAGTTGGTCAGTTATTTTGACCCCAGAATGAAAGAGTTTTTAGAACAATCGCGCGGGCTTTTAGTGTACCAAGATGATGTTTTAATGACCGCCGTAAAATTGGCCGGCTATTCTTGGCAAGAAGCCGATAAACTCCGAAAAGCTATGGGCAAAAAAATACCCAAAGAAATGGAGGAGCAAAAATCAAAATTAATATCCGGCCTGATAAAAAACGGCCTGGCCGAAACCAAGGCCGAAGAGCTTTGGAAATTGATCGAGCCCTTCGCGGCCTATGGTTTTAATAAAGCCCACGCGGCCAGCTACGGCCGCGTGGCTTACCAAACCGCCTATGCCAAAGCCAATTTTCCGGCCGAATTTATGTGCGCTGTTATGACCGCGGAATCGGGCGACATAGAAAAGATAGCGGAAACCATAAACGAATGCGCGCGTATGAACATTCCGGTGCTACCGCCGGATGTTAACGAAAGTTACGGCAAATTTACGGTCATCAAGGGCGCGCCGGATAAAATCCGCTTCGGGCTTGAATCCATCAAAAATGTGGGCGTGAATGTGGTCGCGGCCATAATCGAGACCCGCGAGACCGCGCTGGGCAAATTTAAATCGTTGGCCGATTTTATTGAACGAATTCATCACAAGGACCTAAATAAAAAGTCACTGGAGGCCCTCGCAAAAGCGGGCGCGCTGGACCAGTTGGGAGAACGAAACCAACTTTTAGCCAACATGGAATACTTACTGGCTTTTTCCAAAGAGGTTAAGCAAACGCGATCGCAAAACCAATCCAGTATTTTTGATAACCTGCCCAACTCGGCCCCAGCGTTAAAACTAAAAGAGACACCGCCGGCCACGCCCCAGGAAAAACTGGCTTGGGAAAAAGAACTTCTAGGGCTGTATGTCAGCTCGCATCCCCTGGCTCCTTACAAAGATATATTGGAGAAAAAAACCAAGCCCATCAAAGACCTGTTGGCTTCAGCCCGTTTGGTAACCGTGGGCGGAATGTTAAACGATTATCGAAAAATAATCACCAAAAACGGCAAACAGATGGTTTTTGGAAAATTAAAGGACTTTTCCGGCGAAATTGAATTGGTGGTTTTTCCAGATACTTATGAAAAAAGTTCCAACATTTGGAAAACCGACCAACCTCTCTTGGTTAAGGGTAGCGTTCAAATTCGCAACAACGAATTGAAACTCATCTGCCAAGATGCCGTTCTTCTTAATAAAACTAGGTAAAGATAAACTAGTCGCTTGGAGCAATAAACACAAGAACTTAATTTTCTTGGTTTTTTGTTTTGTTTTAGTTTTTTTGATTTATGGCAAAACCCTAGGCGGCGATTTTGTTTTTGACGATCGCCATATCGCCTCTGGCAGTAATACCTTCCTCTTAAGCAATCTGGGCCAAATTATTACCTCGCCTTACTGGAACACGGCTTCGGGGCTTTACCGGCCGATAACGCTTGTAAGCTATGCCTTGAATTATTCTTTGTTTGGAAACTTGCCTTGGAGCTTTCACTTATTGAATTTGATGTTTTATGCCTGGAGCGGTTATTTAATTTTTGTCTTAATCAAAAAATTATCTAAATCAGAATGCTTAGCCCGGTTTACCGCTCTACTTTTTTTGGTTTTGCCCATACACACCGAAGCTGTCGCCAATATTGTCGGCCGGGCCGAAATACTGGCTCTTTTTTTCTCGCTCCTCTTTTGGCGGGAAATAATAAAAGAAAAGCCCAAAACCGGGCTGGCCGGTTTTTGGCTTTTCCTGGCTTTAGGCAGCAAAGAAATCGCGGCAGCCGCGATTCCGGTCGGCTTGATTTTGTTTTTACAGAAAAACACCGGCCTTAAGCATAAAGATTGGCTCACTATTTTGGGCAGCGGTTTTCTTTATTTTGGCGCGCGGCTTCAGGTTTTGGGTTGGAATTATTTTTCCGGGCTTGAAATCAGTATTGTAGAAAATCCTCTAAAATTTGCCCCGTTTCTGCCGCGAGCCGCCACTGCTTTCAAAATTTTAGCAATGTATTTTAAAAAAACCTTTTGGCCTTTTAATCTTTGTTCCGATTATTCTTATAACCAAATTCCTGTTTTAAAAAACTTTTTGAACCTCCCCGCCATTTTTGGCTTAGCCATATTTTTGTTTTTTGTAATCGTTATTGTTGTTTTTTGGAAACGCGCCCCAATAATTTCTGGGGCGGCGGCTATTTTTGTGTTCGGTTTTTTAATAATCGGCAATATATTTTTTGCCACCGGCACCATTGCCGGCGAACGGTTAATGTATTACCCCTCGCTAGGGCTTATCATTATAATCGGCCATATTATCGCCCGCGCCCGGGAAAATTCGCTTTCTGGTTTTTTAAGAAACTTGCTTATCGTTTTGGTTTTGACTCTTGCGGTATTTTACGGCTGGCGAAGCCACCGCCGATCTCTGGACTGGCTTAATGAAAAAATCTTGTTCGCCTCGGCCGCCCAGTGCGCTCCCAATAGCGTGCTCTCGCGATCCAACTTGGGCGCGATGTACTACCAAGTCGGCAATCTGGAAAACGCCGAGAAAGAACTGATGTTGGCCGAAAAAATATATAATGGCTATCCCAAAGGCCTTAATAATTTGGGTTTGGTTTATTGGAAAAAAGGCGAGAAAGAAAAAGCGAGGTCGTATTTTTTAAAAGCGCTGGATTTTAAATTTCCCTACCCGGGCGCTTACGAAAATCTGGCCTTAATGGCGCTAGAAGAAAGAAATGTCACCGAAGCCCAAAAATGGCTGACGCTTTTTTATAGCGGCGACATGATCGCGGCCAAAACCTATTTGGGAAAATTGATGGAATCACGCTCTTATTGAAGCTAACCTGTAAAGATGCTACGATTCTTAAATAAGATATTTAAACTAAAAGATAAACATCATTTCGAGCGACTTCAAGGAGGTTCGATTTAAATATAAAGAGGGAGGATGTAAGTGCTCCTCCTTGCTGGAGCGAGAAGTGATGTTTATCGTCAAGTAGGAATGAAACCTGATCATAAAAAAATTGGCCAGGAACTCGATTTATTTACTTTCTCCGACCTAGTCGGCGCCGGACTCCCACTCTGGACGCCTAAAGGCACTTTGATTCGAAACTTGCTCGACAATTTTGTATGGGAACTCCGCCAGAAGCATGGCTACGAACAAGTGGATATTCCCCACCTTACTAAAAAGGATTTATACGAAACTAGCGGCCATTGGGATAAATTTAAGGATGAACTTTTTAAAATAAACACGCGTGAAAATCATGTTTTTGTTTTAAAGCCGATGAACTGTCCGCACCATACCCAAATCTACGCCCGCCATCCGTGGAGCTACAGAGATTTGCCCCAGCGCTACGCCAACACCACCAAGTGCTATCGGGACGAGCAAACCGGTGAACTAAACGGTTTATCCAGAACCAGAAGTTTTACCCAAGACGATGCCCATGTTTTCTGCCGCAAGAGCCAAATAAAAGAAGAGTTCGTTAAGGTTTGGGATGTTGTTGATCAGTTTTATAAAGCTTTCGGTTTCGATTTGAAAATCCGCCTTTCTTTCCATGATCCCAGAAATAAAGAAAAATACTTGGGCACTTCAGAAATGTGGCAATTTGCCGAAAATGAACTTCGCGAGATTGCTGAAGAAAGAGGTATAGAAGCTCCCAAGGCTCCGGGTGAGGCCGCTTTTTACGGACCCAAAATAGATTTTGTTACTAAAGATTCTCTAGAACGGGATTGGCAGGTTGCTACTATTCAGCTCGATATAAACATGCCAGAGAGATTTGATTTAACTTGTGTTAACGAAAAAGGCGAGAACGAAAGAATTGTAATGATTCATTGCGCCATTATGGGTTCCATCGAAAGATTTATGGCTATAATGTTAGAACACCTGGAAGGCGCTTTGCCCGTCTGGCTTTCCCCTATTCAAGTCGCTATACTGCCCATCAGCGAAAAATTTTTGAATTATGCCGCCAAAACCAGAGTCCAGTTTACAGACAAAAATATAAGAGCCGAAATACACGATGAGAACGAAACCATAGGCAAGAAAGTACGCGAAGCCGAAACCCAGAAAATCCCCTATATCGCCGTAGTCGGCGAAGCGGAAGAAAAAAATCAGACGGTATCAATAAGAAAACGGGGCGGCGGCAATCTAGGAGAAATAAAAATGGAAAACTTTATAAGCCAATTAGAAAAAGAGATTAAAAACAAAACAGCTTAACTACACAGTTAAGCTGTTTTGTAAAAAAGATGAGTGATAAAAATTTACAAAAACTGATAGTAATCTTGGGCGTAACAGCATCCGGCAAGACCGATCTTTCTATTAAACTGGCCCGTAAATTTAATGGCGAAATAATTTCGGCCGATTCCCGCCAAATATATAAAGAATTTGATATCGGCACCGCCAAAACCAATGGCCGCTGGATGCTAACCGGCGGAAAAAGGAAGTTTGTGGCCGGCGGCGTAGTCCATCATTTAATTGATATATTTGACCCCAAAGAAGATTTTAATTTATCCGACTACAAAAAGCTGGCCTTAGAAAAAATAAATGAAGTTGTTGAATCGGGTAAATTGCCTTTTTTAGTGGGCGGCACGGCGCTTTATTTAAAAGCCGTCTTGGAAAATTGGAACCTCCCGAAGATCGGTCCCAATTTGGCCTTAAGACGCAAACTGGAAAATAAAAAAATAGAAAACTTGTACGCAGAACTTCAAAAAACCGACCCCGAAGCGGCCGCTATCACCAGCCCCGCTAATAAACGGAGAATTATCAGGGCTCTAGAAGTAATCTATGGCACCGGCAAGAAATTTTCAGAACAAAGAAGAAAGGGGCCGATGCTTTTTAATTCTTTAAAAATAGGAATAACCGGGTCTAAAAATGAATTAAAAACCAAAATACTCCAAAGGACTGATCAGATGATTAAAAACGGTTTGGCTGAAGAAGTCGGCCGATTGCAAAAAAAATACCTGTGGTCGCTGGTGCCCATGCAAAGCATTGACTACCAGGAATTTAAAGAATATTTTGAAGGCACAAGAGGTCTATCAAAAACAATCGCCTTGATAAACCAGCACCATTTGGCCTATGCCAAACGGCAGATGACTTGGTTTAAAAAAGACAAAGATATTCATTGGGTCTCCCCCGACTCCAAATCAACTCTGGACCAAAGTATTGCGCTAATTAAGAATTTTTTAGCGGCCAAGCAAGTCCTTTAATACATTCTCGCCTATTTGAGGATTGGCTTTGCCCTTGGTTAAGCGCATCAATTGGCCGACCAGAAATTTTAGCGACTCGGTTTTGCCTTTCTTGTAGTCGGCCGCCGGCTGGGGGTTTTGAGCAATAACTTCTTCGGCAAGTTTTATCAGTTCTGATTTGTCGCTCAACTGGCTCAAGTTTTTATCTTCCAAAATTTGGTGCGGATCTTCGCCGGTTTTAAACATTTCAGCCAAAATAGTTTGCGCTGCCGAAGAGGAAATTTTGCCCTGATTTATCAAAATTATAAGTTCGGCAAAATCCTCGGCCGAAATTTTAAGATCGGCCAGCGATGTTTTTGATTCAGATAATAATTTTTGTATCTCGGTAATTAAATAATTGGCCGCCAATTTTGTTAAACCGGTTGAGACCTTAATCGCGTTTGACGCGACCAACCACTCCTTTAGTTCGCTGACTATCTTTTCAAAATAGTCCCCTAATTCTTTTTGAACAGTCAAGACCTCGCTGTCTTTGGATGTTATTCCATACTCCCAAACAAATCTTTCCCGCCTTTTTGACGGCAACTCCGGCAATTCGGATTTAATGTAATCAATTTGGTCCTGATCCAATCGCACCGGCGGCAAATCGGGTTCGGGAAAATAGCGGTAATCGTGCGATTCTTCTTTTTCTCTCTGGCTGAAGGACCGCTCTTCGTTTTCGTCCCAACCGCGGGTTTCTTGAACAATTTTTTCACCGCTTTCCAAAATTTTTGTCTGTCTTACTATCTCGTAGTTGATAGCTCGCTCGGCCGAACGAAAAGAGTTTAGATTTTTGATCTCAACTTTCGTGCCAAATTTATCTGATCCTTCGGCTCTCAACGATACATTGGCTTCGACTCTCATCTGACCTTTTTCCATGTCGGCATCGGAAATGTTTAAGTATCTAAAAAGCAAACGCAACTCTTCTCCAAATTCGCGGGCTTCTTGGCCATTTTCAAGATCGGGCTCGGTGACTAATTCCATCCACGGCACCCCGGCACGGTTAAAGTCCACAAAACTTGAAGCATGGAACATGGAACCTGAAATCTTTCCTTGTCTTTCATGTGTTTCGTGTTTCAAGTTTTGTGTTTCATGAATTAGGCGGCCAGTGTCTTCTTCAAGATGTATCCGCCTGATTTTGATCTCTTTGCCACTGGATAATTTCAAAACCCCACCCTCACAGAAAGGTTTTTCGTATTGCGAAATTTGATAACCCTTGGGCAGGTCGGGGTAAAAATAATTCTTGCGTTCAAACCACGAAAGATTGTTTATGTTTGATCCCAGCGCCAGACCGGTTTTTATAACCTTATTGACCGCTTCAATATTTATTACCGGCAAAGTGCCGGGATGCGCCAAACAGATCGGGCAAACATTCACATTCGGCCGAACTTCGTTGGGATCATTGGCCGAATCACAAAACATCTTGGTTTTGGTATTAAGTTCCGCATGGATTTCCAACCCAATCACCGGCTTGTATTTTGTCATACAGAAATGATAGCATAGGCCTTGAGAAAGTTAATGGAAAGCACATTCAATAGCTAAAAAGAGGAGGGTTTGTAATGGAAGATTTTTATCTGCCCTATAGCGGCCGCATACCTGATTTTCAGTATCGCAGGGTTCTGGAAAATATTTTAGAACGGGGTATCTACACCAAAAATCCTTTCCAGACCAAAGGAACTTTCACTTCGGTCACTGCGCCCCAGATGGAGTTCCTTCTGGAAAATGGGGCGCCATTCATCACCGAAAGAGATATCTCGGCATTTTGGCGAAAGCCGATCTCCGAGATAATTGCCTTTATCAACGGCGCTCGCACACTTGACCAGCTTCGAGAGTATGGGGACGAAAAAACATGGGCGAGCTGGTGGCGCCGTTGGGCCAGCGAGGAAAAATGCGCCCGCTTCGGCCTTGGAGCTGGAGACCTTGGACCCGGCTCCTATGGAGCCGGCTACCACCATAACGGTTTCAGCCAATGGGCACACTTGGTCAGACAAATACAAGAGAGGCCAACTCTGCGCACCCACAAGGTTAGTCCGTGGGTTTCGGAATTTTGCTTACAGCACGGTGAACTCCAAAGAAAAGTTGTGGTCGCGCCCTGCCACGGCGATGTCCAAGTTATTATCTTGGAAGACAAGATGATTCTTAGGATGGACCAGCGTTCCGGAGATGTTCCGGTTGGCATACCCTCGAATATGATCCAGTACACGGCTCTGCTCTTAATGCTGGCTCAAGTTACGGGGTATAAGCCATACATGTTCATACACTCAATTCACGACGCCCAGATTTACGAGGACCAGGTTGCCCACGCGCGGAAATTGATCTCAAGGCCGCCAGAACGGTTTCACGCTCTATGGATCACGGATCCGAATATCAAGGATCTATTTGCTTTCAGGCCACACCACTTCGAGCTCACCGATTACCATTCCCACCCAGCTATGAACGATATTCCGGTTACAGAGTAATGGCTAGAATGCGGTATATATTCCAGCCAGTATCGATAAGGTACTGGCTGTTTTTTTAATTAAAAATTGGTAATATACTTGTAATAATACAAATGAGAAAAACAAAAAACTTTATTAAAAATAGAATGCGTAACGACAATGCGCGCCAAAAAGAACAACTGGAGAGAATGAAGCAGTTGGCTAAAAGTGGTAAGTGCTTTTTTTGCAAAGAAAATTATCTTGCTGTAAAAGCTTCTCCGGTTATTTACCAATCTCATCACTGGTATGTAAAGAAAAATGATTTTCCGTATATAGGCAGCACTCACCATTATCTTATAGCTTATAAAAAACATATAACCAAACCTACTCATCTTAATAAAGTTGCTTGGCTGGAATTTTTAAAAACAATCCGGTGGCTCGAAAAATATACCGGAGTTAAGGGTTACTCTATGTTTGTTCGTTCGGGTGATATGCGCTACACAGGAGCCACTATTGACCATCTGCATTTCCACTTTATTGTGGGCGGACCAAAGAAAAGGCATAGCGAGATCAAAGACAATATTCTTGTAACCTTGGGACACAAAAAAACTCCGGATAGTTATTAAACTACTCCGGAGTTTTGACTTGGATAATTTTTACACCTCCTCCCCGTAAATCATCCTGCGCGTTGAGCGAAGAGAATCCTTCACGAAAGAACAGTTTCGTCACTCCGGCTTGAATAATTAACCGAGCACACCTCTCGCAAGGAAAGGTTGTCACATAGAGATGCGCCCCGTCGAGCGCAAGTCCGAGATGTCGAGCAGAGTGGGCGACCACGGCTTCTTCGGCATGCATAGATGTATACTTGCCCAACATCCCAGCATCACGATTAATCCCGGGATCGCCAAAGATGTATGTCTCATACTCATTCGGCATATGAGAGTTACAAAAAGCCGAGAGAACCTGCCCATTCCACAAGACCGCGAGAGCTCCGATTGTCCTCCACCAATCCGGACTCTTGTTAGAAATCTCTACAGCCCTTTGCATCAACTCTTGATCAAACTGACTGTGCGAAATCTCCACATCTGGAATAACCGGCTGGTTCCGCTTGACTGCCGTCATATCCCAGCGGGCCCAGATAATCTCAAAACTGAAAGTATATCCGGCTGGTACCAGATATTTTTCAGCAAAGAGATGTGAAACATCTTCGTCTGGCAAAAACAACCTATCGGACACCGGCAATGTAAAAGTGCGGTTATGGTTTTCCATGCCGGGCACGAATATCCGCACGCATCTGACCCACTCGCTTAAAGAAACCATCCGGGCGACCATTTCGGTCGGCAGAGCCGCCATATTTCGCCCAAGCCGAGGCAGAAGTTCTTCCGCCTCGGCTTGTGAAATAAGAAAAAGATCACTCTCTGGGTGCCGTTTGAACCACTCCAGATGACGCCGGTTGAGTGTGGGGATGTAGGCAATCAGATTGGTTCTTAGCATCACTTCCTCCTAAATAATCGGCTAATTCACGCTCAATGGCTCTGCTGATTCGCTCACCCAGTTCTTTAGCGCCCCCCTGCCGAAGCCGCCTTATCTTGGCCGTGGTGCTGATGCTCGCCGGCGGCGCTTGCGCTTCCAGATGCTCAATCTGGCCGCAATACTCTTCAAGTGCCTCTTTATCATCCTCCGTGAAGGAACTTGTCGTCTTCGACATCACCAGAACATCGGGCCGCACAATTTTTATCAGCCCGTAATGATGCTGGCCGACATCGCGGCGGGTCAGGATATTGATGAACGAAAGTCCGGCCAAAAGCTCAATTCTCTCGTCGAACCCCTCAAAGGGCCTATCCTCACCCTTCATCTGGCGGGCTAATTCATCGGAATCAATGCCCACAACAAGCACATCGCCAAACGAGCGGGCCTTAATCAGGTAACGGCTGTGCCCCACATGATACATATCCCAGACCCCCTGGGTCAGCACGATGGTATAGCCGCTTTCCTTTAAAAGCTTGACCATCCGTTCAAGTTCACCGTAATCCGGGATATACTTACCTTCTAATTTAAAACCGCTTTCCAGAATGGACTTAACAGTCGGACCCATAATAACCTCCTTATGATTAAAAGAACAAAAAACACGAAGTTTTACTTCGTGTTTAGATTAGCAACTTGGCAGAATTATTTCAAATACCTACATGGTTAACACTATTACCGTAAAAACACATCCTTACATTCTTAAGTATGTAAGGATGTTGTTATTTAATCTCTATGCCCATGCTGCGGGCAGTGCCTTCTATAATCTTCATTGCTTGTTCCACCGTGTCGGCGTTTAGGTCGGGCATTTTTGTTTCGGCAATTTGCCTAACTTGTTCGCGCGTAACATGGCCAACTTTGGCCTTGAGCGGGTCTTTGGCGCCCTTTTCCACTTTGGCGGCTTTTTTTAATAAATCCGAAGCCGGCGGGGTTTTGTATTTTAAATCAAACGACCGGTCCTCGTAAACCGTAATTTCCACCGGAATAACATTATCGCCCTTGTCGGCCGTGGCGGCGTTAAAGCGCGAACAAAAATCCTGCAAATTTAAACCGTGCGGACCCAAAGCCGTGCCCACCGGCGGGGCGGGATTGGCTTTGCCAGCCGGCAGTTGAAGTTTTAAAATTGTTTTTATTGGCTTCGCCACTTTAGTTTTTAGTTTATGGTTTTTAGTTATGGTTACTGGTTTTTGGTTTTAGTTAAAAACTATAACAGACAACTGGATAACTAAAACTAATAACCAATAACTGTGAACTATAATTTCTTTATCTGCAAAAAATCCAACTCCACCGGTGTTTCCCTTCCGAACATGCTTACCAACACCTTGACCTTTCCTTTGGCCTCGTCCACATCCGAAACCTTGCCGTCAAAATCCTTAAATGGGCCGTCCGTTATTTTTACCGCGTCTCCCACCGCCACATCAATCTTGTATTTGGGCTCTTCTATGCCCATTCTTCTTTGAATCTCCTTAACCTCTTCTTCGGCCACGGGAATAGGCGTGGTGCCAGAACCCACAAAACCCGTCACCCGCGGGGTGTTGCGGGCCACATACCAAGAATCGTCCGTAACGATCATTTCCACCAAAACATAACCCGGATAAATTTTTTCTTCAACCACCCGCCTTTTGCCATTTTTGATTTTGATCTTTTTTTCGGTAGGCACGATCACATTAAAAATCCTATCTTGCATGCCCAGCGACTCAATGCGCTGTTTCAAATTGCGCGCCACCGTATCCTCATAGCCCGAATGCGTATGAAGCACATACCAGTTTCTGCCGTATTTTGATGTTTGTTTTGCCATTTTTACCTGCGAGCTTTAGCGAGTAGTTGTAAAAATGAGCATCCCGCTCAAATTTTGCCTTTCACTAAATTGATAATCTTTATTTAAAAAATTGACCACGATAAATTTATGCAACTTGCGTGCAGCAAACAGCTGCATTCTGTTATGGGCGAAGCAAGTTGCCATGAGCTGTTTCGCAAAATTTGTGTAGGGAGCCATACCTATAGAATAAACTTATTCAACAACCACGAAAACACATAATCCAAACCGCCCAAAAACATCGCTATCGCCAAAGACATGACAATCACCAGCACGGTGTATCGGGTGGTCTCTTCCCGAGTAGGCCAGTTGACCTTGTTTAATTCCAACCGGACTTCTTTTAGATATTGAGATAGGCGATTCATTGTTTTTATTATATCATTTGTGACCCGCCTCCGTTAAAACTTCGGCGGGTTAATACTTTACAGCTATTCGCAAAGCTCATAGGTAAAGTATTAAAAAACGGCCCCACGGCCATTCAGTATCTTAAGTATAATCGGCATTTATGATGATGTCAAGCGGTCTGCTTCAAACATGTTTTTACTCTTTTGGTGAACCAGATTTAAACTTCCCCACACCAAAACCTCCAGCAAATCCCAGCAATGCTGACAAAACCTCGGTGAAAAAATCTGGTTTAAAAATCAAAACTCCCGCAGACATCAACAAAACAAAAATTAAAATAATAACTAAATAGAATCTATCATTTTTAGAATTAATCTTAAATTTATCATGTTCCTGCATTCTCTCTTCATGAATATATCCATGAACAGTTTTTCTTTGATTTAGAATTTCATCAAATTGCTTAGCGGTTGGTGTAAAATTATCCCCACCCATCACTTTTTGCAACAATACCTGTAGAGTATGCACCGACTCTTCTTTTATCTCTTTATCATCCTCTTTATCGGGTTCGGATTTAACAATTTCTTCTTTCTCCTCATGCATACTTTTTATTTCTATTTGAGAGATTTATAAGTAAAGAAGTCGTTACTGTGGGTTCATTATTATTTACCCATTGGAGTAATCCTGCAGATTCTTTTTTTGCTTCTTTGCTAATCAAAATATTTAAAAGAATGTTTGCAGCTCCGGTAGATATTTTCCCCCCATCAAGAGCTTGTTTTATTTCTTCGGCCGTATCAAACATAGAGTCGTCATAGTTAAACTCTTTGATAGAATTATAATTTTTGTCAACGGTTACTTTTTCCATAGTTTCAATTTATTTTATATCATAACAATAAATAGGAAAA
>JACPHE010000023.1 GCA_016188765.1 Parcubacteria group bacterium
GCTATTAACATTAAATACATTAAAATTCTCATTATTCCATTCTAGCCCCAGTTGCGATAAAACAAAAGTTAATTGTTTAATGTCAAAATTCAAAACCCAAATGACAAATCAAATCCAAATGATTAAATTCCAAAAATTTTTTGTTAAAGGTTTAGGCATTAGTCATTGATTAGACATTTGGAATTTGTCATTTGAAATTTAAAAGGTTAACCTTTTAGTGATGTCCCAATACTACAACCCCCACAGGACCAGAAACCTGTTTGATCCCAAATCAAAAACCCCTTTTAAGTTGAGCCGATCCAAAATCGACTTGTTTCTAAACTGCCCGCGCTGTTTTTATTTAGACAGGCGTTTGGGCGTGGCCCAGCCGCCGGGCTATCCTTTCGCTTTAAACAGCGCCGTGGATAAACTTTTAAAAAAAGAATTTGACGCGCACCGCGTTCAGGGCTTGGCTCATCCCTTGATGAAATCATACGGCGTGGACGCTTTGCCCTTGGATCACCCTAAAATAGATGAATGGCGCGACGCGCTTTACGGCGGGATTCAATTTTTGCATCCCGAAACCAACCTGTTGCTTACCGGCGGCGTGGATGATGTTTGGGTTAATCCCAAAGGCGAATTTATAATAGTGGACTACAAAGCGACCGCCAAAGACGGCCAGGTAAATTTAGACGCCGATTGGCAAATTGGTTATAAAAGGCAGGTGGAAATTTACCAGTGGCTTTTTCGCCAAAACGGTTACAAGGTCAGCGACAAGGCATATTTTGTATACGCCAACGGACTTGCCGACAAAGAGGCCTTTGACGCCAAGCTGGAATTTGATATCGCGGTTATACCTTATGTTGGCGACGATTCCTGGGTGGGTAAAACCATAATAGATCTTAATAATTGCTTAAGATCCGAACAATTGCCGCCCTGCGGAAACGATTGTGATTTTTGCGCTTACCATTATTCTCGGAACGACTCGGAAAACTCGGGAAATCAGTTTATCGGATAATCAGAATTTCTGATAATCTGACTCTCTGGTTTTCCGGTCTCACCGAGTATTCTGAGTTTTCTGAAATCATGATCTTAAATCATCTCAAGCGCCTGGACTGGCCGCTCTTGGGCGCTATCGCGCTCGTTTTTGTTATGGGTCTGGCCATATTCTATGCCGACCCCGGCGATCACCGCCTTTTCTGGCGGCAATTGGCGCTGGGCGCGGCCGGTTTGGTTTTGGTGGCTTGTCTAAGTTTTTTTGATTGGAGAATCTTAAAAGAAAATTCTTTTGTTGTCATAGGCCTTTATGTTGCGGGCATTCTTTTGCTGTTCGTTCTTTTGGTCGTGGGCCGCGAGGTTCGGGGCGTAATCAGCTGGTTTAAACTGGGCGCGTTCAATTTTGAACCGGTGGAATTGGTAAAAATAATTTTAGCGGTGGTTTTGGCCAAGTATTTTTCCACCCGATATATAGAACTTTACCGTTGGAAAAATATTATAATATCGGCTCTTTACACCTTGGCGCCAGTGGCCCTGGTTTTGGTTCAGCCGGATTTGGGCTCGGCGGTCATTTTGCTTTTAATATGGTTCGGCTTGGTTTTGGTGTCGGGTATTAAGGTTAAGCAGTTTTTTTTGATCACTGTTTTGGCTCTGGCGACATTGGTTTTGTTGTGGAGTTATGGTTTAAAGGACTACCAGAAAGATCGCGTTGTCAGCTTTATTTATCCGGAAAGAGATCCTTTGGGCGGGGCTTACCAAAGCCAGCAGGCGATTATAGCGGTGGGTTCGGGCGGTTTTTGGGGCAAGGGTTTAGGAGGAGGCACCCAGACCCGTTTAGGTTTTTTGCCCGAACACCAGACCGATTTTATTTTTGCCGCCATAGCCGAAGAGTGGGGTATATCGGGCGTTTTAATTTTTCTTTCCGCCTGGCTCGCCATATTTTGGCGCTTATACCAGACCTTGTTGGCCGCTCCGGATAATTTTTCCCGTTTGTTCGTGACTGGGTTCATTATAATTCTGGCTTCTCATTTCATAATCAACATCGGGGCTAATTTGGGGTTTTTGCCCATCACCGGCCTGCCTTTGCCTTTTGTCTCTTACGGCGGGTCAAATTTGATAAGTTTGGCCTTGGGTTTGGGGCTGGTTCAGGCCATCAGGATCAGAGTGTTTCGGTATAATCTGGGACCGGAGGAGTCGGATTGAAGTGGAACTTCAATCCGGTGCTTCAATACTCAGCGCATCGGATAATCGGATAAGTCAGAACACTAAAATAAATGGAGTATCTGATTCTCTGGCATTCCGAATGACTGATTACCTGAGTTTTCAGAGTTTTCTGGAGTATACACAGAAGCACTGTTGACAACCTTTATTGGCTTGGAATATACTTGGGTTAGATATGAATCTTGGCTCCCGATACAATCGGGAGGCGGTAACGACAGGAAAAGATAAATGAATTATTTTACTCTCGCGTTATCAAGCAGAGAGTTTTAAGAGGCACGACTTTATAAACCTCAAGGTCGGTGGGGTTTTTGGTGTCTTTTTTGTGGTTGTAGTCCCATAGGATCTATAAGTCCTGTAGGACTTATACGATAATGAAAAAACGAGTTTTTTCTTCATATAAATACAAACCCTTTCCTCTGCCTAATCTTTTAGAGGTCCAGATCAATTCTTACAAGTGGTTTATCAATAAAGGGCTTCGGGAAATTTTTGACGAGATCTCGCCCATAGAGGATTATACCGGCGCCAATTTGGAACTTTCTTTTGGGGAGTACTATTTTGACGAACCCAAATATTCCCAAGACGAAGCCAAGGATCACTTTACTTCTTACGAGGCCCCGCTAAGGGTCAAGGCCCGGCTTAAAAATAAAAGAACCAATGAAATAAAAGAACAAGAGGTCTACTTGGGCGACTTCCCGCTGATGACTTCGCGCGGAACTTTTATTATAAATGGCGTGGAACGGGTTATTGTTTCCCAGCTTATCCGTTCTTCCGGCGTTTTTTTTACGGTTCAGAACACTAGAAATAAAAACCAGTTCGGGGCTAAAATAATACCCAATCGGGGCGCCTGGCTGGAATTTGAAACCGACTACGAAGGGGTTATTTCAGTTAAAATAGACCGCAAGCGCAAGGTGCCGATAAGCTCTTTACTGCGTATTTTTGGTTTGCACGAAGACGAAGAAATAATAGAGGCCTTCTCCGGAGAAGATATCGGCGAGACGGCCTATATTAAAGCAACTTTAGCCAAAGATCCGGCTAAGGCCCTCGGCGAGGCCTATATTGAAATATATAAAAGGATACGGCCGGGCGACCTGGCCACCGCCGAAAACGCCAAAGGCCTTATAGACGCCATGTTCGGCCCTCAACGCTATGACCTTTCTCAAGTCGGACGGTGGAAGACGGGCGAACGGTTAAACAAGCCGGTTAAATTAAAACCGTCTTGGGCCGGCCGCGATTTAAACAAATCCGCCAGCGACAAAGTTATTCATCTCGCTGATCTCGTAAATATCATTTCGGAGATAATACGGTTAAACAACGATCAGACCGCCAAGGCGGACGATATAGACCATTTAGGCAATAGGCGGGTTAGGGCTATGGGCGAATTGGTCCAGCAGCGGCTCCGGCTGGGTTTCGCGCGCTTGGAAAGAATCGCCAAAGACCGCATGTCCACGCTGGATATAAATACCATCGCTCCGGCCCAGCTGGTTAATGCCCGGCCGTTGATTGCCGTGGTTAAAGAATTTTTTGCTTCTTCCCAGTTGTCCCAGTTTATGGATCAGATAAATCCTTTGGCGGAACTGGAGCATAAAAGACGGCTTTCGGCTTTGGGACCGGGGGGGCTCGCCCGTGAAAGGGCCGGCTTTGAAGTTCGCGATGTGCACACCTCGCACTATGGCCGAATTTGCCCTATTGAAACGCCGGAAGGACCCAATATCGGTTTGGTGGAGTATTTTTCTTCCTATGCCCGGCTCAATGATTTTGGTTTTATTGAAACGCCTTATCGCGTGGTTAAAAACGGCCGCTTGACCGATGAGATCAAGCACTTAAACGCCTTGGATGAAGAAAAGCATTATATAGCCCATGGCGGCGTTAAGGTTGATGCCGTTGGGAGTTTATCGGAAGAATTTGTGCAGGTGCGCCACCGGGCCGAGCCGACTCTGGTGGAAAAAAATCAAGTGGAATTTATGGATGTTTCGCCCCAGCAGATAATCAGCATTTCCACCTCGTTGATTCCTTTTTTGGAACACGACGACGCCAACCGGGCTTTGATGGGTTCCAATATGCAACGGCAAGCCGTGCCTTGCGTCAAACCGCAAGTGCCTTGGGTGGGCACGGGCGTGGAGGAGCGGGCCGTTCAGGATTCGGGCTATGTTATTTTAGCCGAGGAAGACGGTCTGGTGGAAGCGGTGGACGGCCGGTCCATAAAAGTTAAATACCAAAAATCGGTTAAGGACAAAATGCGCGGAGAACTAAAAATGATTCGGACCGAGGACATTAAAGGCGGCGGCGAAGAGGTGAAATACAAATTGCATAATTTTATCCGTTCCAATCAATACACTTCCTTAAACCAATTTCCCCGAGTGGCCAAAGGCCAAAAAGTTAAAAAAGGAGAGGTGCTGGCCGACGGCATCTCCACCGAAAACGGCGCTTTGGCTTTGGGGCAAAATTTGACCGTGGCCTTTATGAGCTGGCGGGGGGGTAATTTTGAAGATGCCATTATTCTTTCCGAGAAACTGGTGGAACAGGATATTTTTTCCTCAATACATATAGAAAGTTATTCCATAGATATCCGCGAAACCAAACTGGGTCCGGAAATACCCACGCCCGACATTCCTAATGTTTCCGAAGAAAAACTTAAAGACCTGGACGAAGAAGGCATTGTCCGCATCGGCGCCGAAGTGGGCCAGGGCGATATCTTGGTGGGTAAAATTTCTCCCAAAGGCGAGGCCGATCTTACGGCTGAAGAACGGTTGTTGCGGGCAATTTTCGGCGAGAAAGCCAGAGATGTCAAAGACGCTTCGCTGCATCTGCCTCATGGCAAGCGCGGCCGCGTGGTGGGCGTTAAAATTTTTGAGCGCGACAAAGGCGACAAGCTGCCGGCCGGAGTCATTAAAACGATACAGGTTGAAGTAGCCGAATACCGCCGCGTTTCGGTGGGCGATAAGCTGGCGGGACGGCACGGCAACAAAGGCGTTATTTCCATGATTTTGCCGGAAGAAGAGATGCCTTACATGGAAGACGGCCGGAGCGTGGATGTTATTTTAAATCCGCTGGGCGTGGCGAGCCGCATGAATATCGGGCAGATTTTGGAAACCCATTTGGGCTGGGCCATGAAGGCCCAGGGCGCGAGAGCCGTGACGCCGGCTTTGGCGGGCGCGACCGAAGCGGAAATTAAAGCCGAGCTTAAAGCCGCGGGCCTGCCCGAGGATGGCAAGGTTACGCTCTACGATGGCCAGACGGGCGAACAATTTTCTCAAAGGGTTACCGTGGGCGTTATTTATATAATGAAATTGAATCATTTGGTGGAGGACAAGATTCATATGCGTTCCATCGGGCCTTATTCGCTGATAACCCAGCAGCCCTTGGGCGGCAAAGCCCAGTTCGGCGGCCAGCGCTTTGGCGAAATGGAGGTTTGGGCTTTGGAGGGCTATGGCGCCGCGCATATTTTGCAGGAAATGCTGACCATAAAATCGGACGATGTGGTGGGGCGGGGGCATACTTACGAAAGCATTATCAAGGGCGAACCCATCCGCACGCCCAACATTCCCGCGTCCTTTTTTGTTTTGGTTAATGAAATGAAGGGCTTGGGGCTTAATGTGGAACTGATCGGTTCGGAAGTTGTCCCGCCGGTGGAATTTAGGCAGGAAATAAAGGAAGAAGCCAAAGCCGCGGTTTGATTCAGTTTATGGTTATTAGTTTTTAGTCATGGTTTATCGGTTGTTAGTCATAGTTAAACTGAAACCAGGAACTAAATAACCAAAACTTAAAACTAATAACTAAGAACCAAAATGCCCAAAACCAGTATTCCGCCCAACCTAAAGGATTTCAGAGCCATACGGATAAAACTCGCTTCGCCCGAGGATATTTTGGATTGGTCTTACGGCGAAATCACCAAGCCCGAAACCATAAACTACCGCACTCAAAAACCAGAAAAAGAAGGCCTGTTTTCGGAAGCGATTTTCGGCCCTACCAAGGATTGGGAATGTTATTGCGGCAAATACCGCCGGATCCGTTACAAAGGCATTGTCTGCGACAAGTGCGGCGTGGAAGTGACCCGGGCTATCGTCCGGCGGGAACGGATGGGCCACATTACCCTGGCCTCGCCCGTAAGCCATATTTGGTTTTTGCGCGGGGTGCCTTCCAAGATGGGCTTATTGTTGGATTTGGGGGTTCAGGAGCTGGAAAAAGTAATATATTTCGCGGCTTACATTATAATTGAAGTTGATGAAGAAGCGCGAGGCCGCGTTTTAGAAGAAATCGAACGGGAATATAAGACCAAGCAAAAAACCCAGACCACCAAGGCCTCGCAGAGGGAATTAAAATCGCTCCGAGACGCGGCGGTGGATGAATTGGCGAAACTTAAAAAATTTCAAGTGCTTTCGGAGGCGCAATACTACGCCCTGTCGGTTAAGTATGGAGAGGTTTTTAAGGCCGATATCGGCGCCGAGGCCGTCCGGAAAATTTTCGAGGGCATGGATTTGGAGGAATTGAGAAACGAAATCAAGGCCAAAATGGAAAAAATAGACGAAACGGGCGACAAGAAAAAAATTCTGCGCCGCTTGCGTTTGGCCGAATCATTGATTCGCAATAACCTTCGGCCGGAATGGATGTTTATTTCGGTGGTGCCGGTGATTCCGCCGGACCTTCGCCCCATGGTGCCTCTGGACGGCGGCCGTTACGCCACTTCGGATGTCAACGATCTTTACCGCCGGGTCATCAACCGCAACAACCGCCTTAAAAAATTGATTGATCTTAAATCGCCCGAGGTTATTGTTCGCAACGAAAAAAGGATGCTCCAGGAAGCGGTGGACGCTTTAATAGACAACTCGGCCCATCGCGGCAGCGAACCCACCGCCACCACGGCGGGCGGCGGCAAGAGAGCGCTTAAATCGCTGGCCGATCTGTTGAAGGGCAAACAAGGCCGGTTCCGCCAGAATCTTTTGGGCAAGCGGGTGGATTATTCGGGCCGTTCGGTGATTGTGGTCGGTCCGGAATTAAAACTCCATCAAACGGGCCTGCCCAAGCGGATGGCTTTGGAGATATTCAAGCCCTTTGTGATTCATAAGCTTATTTACCAAAAAGAAGTCGCTTCCAATATTCGCAATGCTTCTCGTTTGGTTGATGAAGAAGCCGACATTGTTTGGGAATCGCTGGAAGAAGTTATCGCCGACAAGGTTATTCTTTTGAACCGCGCGCCGACTTTGCACCGTTTGGGCATTCAGGCCTTCCAGCCGATTTTAATAGATGGTTCGGCCATCCAAGTGCATCCCTTGGTTTGCCAGGCCTTTAACGCGGACTTTGACGGCGACCAAATGGCCGTGCATTTGCCTTTGGGCGAAGAAGCCCAGCGCGAGGCCAAAGAAATTATGCTTTCTTCCCGCAATCTTTTAAAACCGGCCACGGGCGAAGCCATCGTGGATCCGCAGAAGGATATGGTGTTGGGGATATATTGGATGACTAGCGAAGCGCAGTCCTCCGAAGCCTTGGCGAAGGAGGACGAGGAAAAATCAAAGAAGCCCTACTCCGCTTCAACCAAGGTTGGAGCTACGAAGGGCGAGGGCAAGATTTTCGGGTCGGCTAATGAGGCCATCTTGGCCTATGATTTTGGCGAAGTTGATTTGCGGGTCAAAATAAAAGTCAGGTTCGAAAAAACAAAGGGCGAGTTTGTGGAAACCACCGTCGGCCGGATTCTGTTTAACCGCGTCTTGCCCGACGAGGTTGGGTACATTAACGAAACCATGACCCGCAAAAAACTGGTTCGCTTGACCAGTGAAATCATCCAGAATTTTCCGCAAGAGCGAGTAGTGCGGGTGTTGGACGATATTAAGGCGCTGGGTTTTGATTTTTCCACCAAAAGCGGCATTTCTTGGGGCATGGACGATATTATTGTGCCGCCCGAAAAAGAAAAAATAATAAACAAGGCCACGACTGAAGTGGAAAAAATCCGCGAACACTATTTTTCCGGCTTGCTGACTTTGGACGAAAGAAAATACAAGTCCATCGCCATTTGGCATAAAACCAAAGAAGAAATCGCCAAAATGGTCCCGCCCACCATGCATAAAGCCAATCCGGTGTTTATGATTTTTGATTCCGGGTCGCGGGGCAACATCAGCCAGCTAACGCAGATGGCCGGTATGAAAGGCGTGGTCATAAACCCAGCCGGAGAAACCATAGAACTGCCCATAGTGCCTTCGTTTAAAGAGGGTTTTAATGTGTTGGAATACTTTATTTCCACCCACGGCGCCAGAAAAGGCACCACCGACACGGCCTTAAAAACCGCGGCCGCGGGCTATTTAACCCGCCGCTTGGTGGATGTGGCCCAAGATGTGGTGGTGCGCGAAGACGACTGCGGCGACACCGAAGGCGTGGTTAAGCATAAAGACGACGGCGCCGAAATAAATTTATCTCTGGGGGAAAGAGTGCTGGGCCGGGTTCTGCTTCAGGATATTAAGGACTCTAAAGGAAAAATAATTGCCAAGAACGGCGATCTGGTAACCCGCGCCGCGGCCAAAAAAATTGATGAGCTTGTTTCTTTAGAAGAAGGCCTTAAAGAAATAAAGGTGCGGTCGGTGCTGCGGTGTAAAAGCATTAAGGGTATTTGCGCCCAGTGTTTCGGCTACGACCTGGGTTCAAATTCTCTGGTGGCCATTGGTTCGGCCGTAGGCATTGTTACGGCCCAGGCCATCGGCGAGCCGGGCACGCAATTAACCATGAGAACTTTCCATGTCGGCGGCGTGGCCGGCGCTTCCGACATTACCCAGGGTCTTCCCCGCGTGGAGGAGGTCTTTGAAGTCCGCCCGCCCAAGGGCGAGGCGGTCTTGAGCCAGTACGACGGCGTGGTGGAAGATGTGGTCTCGCAAGGGGCGCAGAAAATAATTAGGATAAGAGTTTCGGATAAAAGTAGTCCTGCTTCGCGTAAAGCTACGCAGGATGACAAGGTCAAAGAATATAGCGTGCCGCTGGGAGTAAGCGTGCTGGTGGAAAAAGGCGATCTGGTGGCCAAGGGCTCGCAGCTCTCGGAGGGCAACTTGAATCTTCAGGACTTATTTTTGCTGTCCGGCCAGGAAGCGGTGGAACGCTATGTGGTTAAAGAGGTAGAAACGATTTATGTGACCCAAGGCGCTTCCATAAACGAAAAATATCTGGAAGTTATCGCGCGGCAGATGTTTTCGCGGGTGCGCGTTTTGGAACCGGGCGACACCGCGTTGTTGCCGGGCGAGGTCGCCGAAAAATGGACGGTCTGGGAAGAAAACGCGAAATTAAAAAAGCCCTCCTCCGCCTTCGCTAAAGCTTCGGCGGACAAGTCCGCTAAAGCTACGGAGGGTAAAGTGAAAAAGGCGACTTATGAGCAATTACTTTTGGGCATTACCAAGGTCTCGCTGACCACCGATAGTTTCCTTTCGGCCGCTTCTTTCCAGGAGACCGCCCGCAGTTTGATCAATGCCGCCATAGAAGCCAAAGAAGATCGCCTGCGCGGGCTTAAAGAAAATGTCATCGTCGGCCGTTTGATTCCAGCCGGCACGGGATATAGGGAGTAGTTAGAAGCTAGAAAATAGAAAGTAGAAAGTGGAAAATAGAATAAATAAAATAATCCCTTTTCTCCCTTTTGTCTCCCCCCTTTACACCCTTTAATTTATTTGCTAACCTAACAAAACTAAATTGTTTGCGTAGAAAACAGGCGCCCAAATAAGTCCTGTTTAGCGAACGAGCCCAAATAAGTCCTGTTTAGCGAACGAACCTATTGGTTTTTCGCTCCGCAAACTGCTGAGCGTTTTATGTTAACCAAAGACCAAAAAAAGAAAATTATAGCGGAACTGGAAGATATTCTTAAAAATAACGAGAATATTATTTTCACCGATTTTACGGGCCTAACCATGGCGGAACTGATGGAATTTAAGCGCGACTTAAAAAAAGACAAGGTGGCTTATAAGGTTTTCAAAAAGTCGCTTTTGGAACACGCGCTTGCCCGGTCCGACAAGCGGCCCGACCTCTCGGCGCATAAGGGTTCTATTGCTCTGGCTTATAGTTCGACTTCGCTCACTACAAGTGGCTCGGATGTAGCTTCACTTCTGGCCAAGAAAATTTACGGTTTTGCGGTAAAGAGTAAAAAATTAAGCATTCTGGCGGGATATTTGATAAATGAAATGCGAACGACATCCGATGTCGTTCGGATAGCCAAGTTGCCGTCGCGGGAGGTCTTGCTGGCGCAGGTTTTGCAGTTAATGATGTCGCCGGTGACGGGCTTGGCGAGGGTGTTGGATGGAATTGGTAAAAAAGAAAAGGTCGTTTAATATTACTACGAAATTACGAATTAGCACGAAATATACGAATTAATTATTATTCGTAGTTTCGTAAATATTCGCACTTCGTAGTGACTATTATGGAAGAAATACAAATACCAGAAAAATTTAAGGGTTTAGTGGAAGCGGTTGAAAAAATGAATGTTCTGGAACTGGCCGAATTGGTTAAAGTTCTGGAGGTTAAGTTCGGGGTCTCGGCGGCGGCTCCAGTTATCGCGTCGGCTGGGGCTGACGGCGCCGCGTCAAACGCGGTTGAAGAAAAAACGGCTTTTGATGTTGAGCTAAAAAATGCCGGTAGCCAGAAAATAGCCGTTATAAAAGTAGTGCGCGAGATAACCAATCTGGGCTTAAAGGAAGCCAAGGACTTAGTTGACGGAGCGCCTAAAACGGTAAAATCGGGCTTGTCCAAAGCCGAAGCCGAAGAGATGAAAAATAAGTTAGAGGCCGCCGGAGCGACCGCCGAAATCAAGTAGTTCTTAGTTGATGGTTATTAGTTACGGTTTTTAGTTTGTGGTTTTGGTTTAATTTAACTAAAACTAAAAACTATCCAACTAAAACCAAAAACAAAAAACCAAGAACTATTTTATATCTCAAAGGAGTATACGGTTTTGCCTTTTAAAAAATACACCATTCGTTCCTGCGAGTTTACCGCCACCGCCCGGGCTCCTTTAAGTTCGGGGTGGCTGTATCGGGTGACGATGTTAAGGTTTTTGTCCAGTACGGTTATAAGACCTTCATCCGGAGTGAGCGCGTAGATGTTTTTATGGGACGAGGTTGTAAAAATCCAGGCGGATTTTTCGGATAAGTCCTTTTTGTTTCTTGGCTCTCCATTCACAAATTCCGTTATGACGCCATCGTCGGTCAAGCCAAAAATTGAACCCTCCACGGCAAAATTAGTAATTAGTAATTTGTAATTGGTAATTAGGGCTTGATTGGTCCAAGTTTCGAGTTTGCCAAAGGCCAAGTCCGAACTGGAAGCAATCTCAAACGGCAGTTTATAGATTAAATCGTTGCGGCCTAAAAGATAAATAGCCCGGCCGTAAACCGCCGCTTGTTTAAAAACCGGATCGTTTTCGGAACGCGACCAGATATTTTTGCCGTAACTGGAATTTGAATCCAGAGCCAGCGTTGTTATTTGGTCTTGAGTAACCACCAAGGCCGAGTTAGGGTCTTCCGGTTTTTCCAGTATGGAAACGATGGTTTGATTTTTGTCGGCCGACACAAAACCGCCTTCTTTGCGGTTCATGTCAAAGCGATACAGGGTCTCGCCCCCGTAAATCATAATTTTATTTCGGCCCAGGGCGATTCCAGCCGGCTCAAACCCGGCCGAATTGTTTTCCAGATCCACCGCTGTGCGGACATTGCCCACTTCCTCCACCCGTTTTAAGTTTCGTTCTGTTTGGGTTAGTTCTTGTTCCAGAGTGATTCGGGTGGTTTTAAAATAGCCCAGTTCTTCCAAGCGCTTAAGTTTTTCCCGGGCCGATGTTAAAAGTTCTTGGGCCTCGGTTTCATTTTTTACTTCCAGCAAAGCCGGAATTTTGGACTTTAGGTCGGTTATTTCCGAAAGCAAAACCTCGGCTTCTTTTTTGTCGCCCGCGTTTTCTTTTTTTATTTTTAAAGCCGCCGCGGTGGTCGCGGCCACGGCTAACACCAGAATCAAAATTAAAACCATGGGCTTCAATCTTCTTCTTTTTCCCATTTTTCCCTTTTCATCCCCTTTTGAATGGGGCGAAAAGGGAGAAAGGGGATAAAGGGGAGAAACGGGTGTGTGGGGTTCCAAAGTTATCAAGGCCAAAATTTTAATGCCGTCGCTCTGGGTTTTAAGATATTCCACCAGTTTTTTATTTTTTAATTTATAAGCCAGCTCGGCTTTGTCCAGGCGGTGAATCTGGTTGGTGGCTAAAACCAGCCGGTCTTCGGCCGTGAGTTCGCCGCTTACTATATTTTCAAACGACCAGGCGGGGGTGTCTAACCCGGCTGGCGCGGGGGGTATGATGTGCTGCAGGTTGCCGTTTCTTAAAATCAGGGCCGCGGCGTCACCCAAGCGGGCCAGATGCAAATTTTTATCTTTAAGCGAGCCCGCCATAACCCTTAACTTAAGGCCGGCGGCGGGAGCCAGCCATTTTTTCTGGGAGGCCAAAAAATTGTTGGTTCTTTTTAGGGCAAAACGCAAGGCCGATAAGGGAGCCACGATCGTGTTTCTATAGTATTCGTTTTTTAGAACGGCTGTTATTTCGGCCAATAGTTCGGCGTTTTCTTTTTTGGTTTTATTGGAAGAGACCTCGGCCGCGGCGTAAAGATAGCCCAGATTCTCTTCGTCTTTGTTGGCAGGAGCGTAAACGAATGTTTCGGCGTAAGACGAACTTAAGGGCGAGGGATCTAAAATGGTTAATTCTTGGGGCGTGAATCGACTCATATCTTGGGTCCTGAATCATGAAACATGGAACCTGGAACCTGCAACATTTTCTTCTTTTTGTGTTCCATGTTTCATGCTCCATGTTTCGTGTTTTATGCTCTATGTTTTATGCCTCATGATTTTAACACTCCCTTGCTAATTTTCAAGCGGTTGCTATTATATGTTCTTGGTTATTAGTTCTTGGTTTTAGTTGGGCGAGTTCTTAGTTGTGGTTTTAAACTAGAACTAGTAACAAAATAACTATAACTAAAAACCAATAACTAAGAACTCGCTATGTCCTATAATCTTCTGGAAAAACTGTTCGGCCGGAATCAAGCCCGGGTGCTTAAATTTTTCTTTCATCACCCCCAAGCGGCCTTAGCGCTTGGGGATATAGCCAGAAAAAGCGGCGTCAAAAACAGAGCGGCTAGAGGGGTGATTAACGATTTGGTTAAAATGGGTATTTTGGAAAGAATGCGACTTAATGGCAAAAAGAGGACTGTGAACAGAGTTTTTAAAACGCCAAAAAACCGCGTCAGACGCGGTTAATGGTGGACTTAAACTGGTCCAAGATCCCAGGATTATCACCTAATGTTAGTGTAGCAGGTATGTTTTTAGTGTCAAATATAGCTGTGGAATACTCTCGGAGCCGTGGAGGTGACAGGAATCGAACCTGCAAGCCCATGGGTGATAATCCTGGGCTCGAACCAATCCACCCCCACGGCAGTTTAATTATACAATTGTATGGCTGTAAGACGAAAAAAAAATAGAAGGGCTAGACGCAGCCGACATCCGATGTTGGCCCGACAGGTTTATCGGCTTGATCACCGCTGGCCTTATTTTAACGAACTCCAGAACTTTATTTTAAAAATCGAGCCGCCGTCTTTTGAAAAAATAGAACGGCAATTGTCGCGCCTCGGCCGCGTAAAACTGGCCGTGGTCACCGGAGTGTTTTTGGGTCTCGCCGACACCCGGGTGGATATTATGGTGGTGGGGGACGACATTGATTTTAGAAAATTCGGCGATTTTATAAAGGGCTTGGAGTCGGACACCGGGCGGGAATTAAGATATGTAATCTTGGGTGTGGAGGAATTTAAATACCGCTTGGGCATGTTCGACCGCTTTGTGCATGATATAATGGAATATCCGCACCAGAAAGTTATAAATAAACTTAAAGCGTGAAGCGAGAAATAAAAGGACGGTTAGCTCAGCGGTAGAGCAGTGCATTCACATTGCAAAGGTCACAGGTTCAAATCCTGTACCGTCCACTAATAATTTTCAA
>JACPHE010000027.1 GCA_016188765.1 Parcubacteria group bacterium
ATGATGCGCGTAGTCAGAGTAGACAGTAGTTAGTAGTTTGTAGTTAGTAGTTAGTAATTCAAGACGCCTCCAAGCGCCGGTGTAGGATTTAAAAACTTTATCGGCTGTTGGTTTTTTGATGCCGAGTAATTTGACCGCCTGCCAAGCCGCTTCAGCATTGAATTGGTTGTGAACTCCGGGGATAGAAAGTTTATGTTTCCCTTTGCCATACCAAACAAGGTTAGAAAATAGAAAATGGAATTTAGAATCTAGAATTTTTTTGACATTAATATCATCTTTATTAGCAATCAGAGAACCGTCTCGGGATATATTGCCAAAAAACTTTTTGAATCCAGCCAAAACGCCTGCCAGATTTTTATAAATATCCAAATGTTCTTTGTCTATATTGGTAACCACCGCGATTTTGGGAAAATAATTATGAAATGATCTGGCATATTCATCGGCCTCCAAAACCAAATAATTACTCTTGCCTAAGCGAAAATTACTGTCCCCCAATTCTTTTAGTTTGGTGCCGACAATAATAGTTGGGTCCAGTCCCGCCTCAATCAAAATCAGCCCAATTAAAGCCGTGGTGGTGCTTTTGCCGTGCGAACCGCAAACCGCGATGGTAAAATATTTTTTAGTTAACTCGCCCACGGCTTGGGCGTAGCTTAAAATCTTAATGCCTTTTGACACCACGGCGGCGTATTCTGGATTTTCTGGTTTAATGGCGGCCGAATAAACAACAATATCAGGCGATTTGATATTGGATTCTTTCTGGCCGATAAAAATTCTAATTCCCCTTCTTTTTAAATCATCAGTGATTTCACTCCGCGCCGCATCCGACCCGCTCACCCGCCAGCCCTGCCCCAAATAATACTGCGCCAAAGACGACACCCCAATCCCCCCAATGCCGATAAAATGTATCCTCTTCATAATTTTAAACTAACACAAAAACTCCCGACAAAGAATTTGCGGGAGCAGTTTGAAGCATAAAACCAGCGGACTATTTAGATCGGCCGTAATAATAAGCTATTGATAAAGCTATTGCCACTACCACACCGAAAATTATATAAAGCCAAGTATCAGTGGTCATAATTTTTTATCTCCACCAACCTTAAGACCAATAAAAAATAATATTATGGCTAGAACCACCGCCCCAATATAAAAGATGATTGGATTCATGATTTTTGAACCTGTTTTGACAATATCACGGCCAAGATCAAAAATACAGCCGTGACAATGCCGCCAGCAATGAACATTGTTTTTGTAACTTCACTAGTAATTCCGGGAATGAAAAACCCAACCACGGTTGAACCAAAAACTATCTTGGCCCCATCCGTGAGAAAATCTATTATCACTGACATACTAAAATTTTAACATGTTTGAATAAATAAAAAAGAGCCGCCAATACCGATAACGATAAAATGAATCTTTTTCATAAATAAAAACGGCGGGAGTATAGATTTGATGGGGTAGATATACAAAATCTATGGATTGTGTATAATTTAGTTAATTTTCAAAAGGTTAAACAATTAAGGGAGACAAAAGTATTTAATTGCGGCAGAAATGTCGCCTCTTGTATTTAACCTTTAATAAATCCAGAAAGTGCCCTCGAGAGGAATCGAACCCCCAACCGTCTCGTTAGAACCGAGCCGCACAATCCGTTGTGCTACGAGGGCGTGTGCCCTCGGTTGGAATTAAACCAACTCATCTGGCTTTTCAAACCAGCACTCTACCAATGAGTTACGAGGGCAAACAAATAAAAAACCGCCAAGAAGCACAACCTTGTTAGGTTGTTTTTTGGCGGTTTTTATCTTCTAAACGATTGTAATTGCATTGTGATTTTAGATTATCACTTACGAGGATAAAACGCAAACATATCCCACCGCACTACTCACTATTTCTTAAAACGAATAGTATCACCGTAATACCATTGGGGATGGGAGTAGTCCCCGTCTACTTATACCGTCTTAAATTATCAAGATATTTGGATTTCACTATCTCAAAAAACTTTTTATCCTATCTATGACTGTATAGATTCGTTCAACAAACCAAAACATAACTCCACTCGAGGTGGCAGGGCCAGAATAATTATCATTTTTTTTCTTAACCGAAATTATCCATGCACTAATAAATCCGATTAAAAAGATACTCAGAAATAGCAAAACTATAGACGATAGAACCGTGATTAAAAATTTAGGCATTTTTTACTTTCAATACGATATTTGCCCTGGTTCTCTTAAAAATTTTCATACTATTTACAAAATCCTTTCTGGCGGAGGGTGGAGGATTTGAATCCCGCACTAGAATTTGTACATGCTTCACATGAACGAAAGTACAAATTCAGTGACGGGACTATCGCCTCCGATACTCACGCTTATGGCGTTTTTCCCAATTTGTCTGCGAGCAAAGCAAGCAGCTACAAATTGCAATCCCGTTCAAAGCAGGTGGGTATGCTACCTGCGGGTTAGACGTTTTTCAACAACAGAATAAACTTCGGATCGGTGTTTAATGACCAATATCTTAACAAAATCCCCCTCAATTCTAAAAATAATCCTATAATCTCCTACTCGCAGTTTGCGATAATTTCTAAGAGAACGGCGGAGCGGTTTACCATAAATTTCTGGATTTGTCGTTAATTTTGTCTCAATCGCGCGGCGAATATTCTTTTTCCAAACAGACGATAGTTTTAGAATATCATCTTTTACCGCCAGATGATGATAGATTACCTTAAACATTATTTCCAGGCGCTGGCGTGAGAAATAAATTTGGCTTGTTTTTTATCTCTTTCCTCGGCAATTTCGTTCCAAAACAAGTCCTCTTCCGTCTCTATTGCAATTTCAAGCAGCCGAGCTGCTTTCGTGGCTTCCGGAATTCGATCGCGTTTAGCAAGCTTTTCAAGAGTTTCTTTTACCTCATCGGGCAAACTTATGTTTATTCGAGATTTTAATGTAGGCATATGCCAAGTGTATCAAAAGTGTATCAGTGATGTCAACCGCCGACTTTACATCGGAACCGTAAATTACAATCCCGTTCAAAGCGGAGGGGGTGAGATTCCCTCCTTCGCTAAAAGCTACGGGAGGGCAAGCGGACTCACTGGCGGAAGCGGGAGGATTCGAACCTCCGAGAGGATTTCTCCCCAATCGGTTTTCGAGACCGACGCCTTAAACCACTCGGCCACGCTTCCATTTCCATCCAAGGCCGAACCTTGGATGATTTATTTGCCTAATCCTTTCAACAAACCACCGACATCAAACCCTTGGGGTATGGAATTGCCCAAACTCAACAGTTGATTAAGATAGGGCTGGATAACCAGATAGCCCCAAACGGTGCCGCCGATTATAATAGCCCACTTTAAGAGACCGAAAAACCGGGCCCATAAGGCGGCGCGGTGCATTTTTTGTATCAACCGCAACGATTCTTGAGATATTTCTAAGTTCTTCTCCAAAAGTTGTTTGATGTCGTGTTCCATCAGAATGTGGAAAGTAGATTATGGAAGGTAGAAAGATAACTCTTGCTACAATCCGCCTACTACATTCTACACTCTAATCTATACGAAAAAAGCCCACCTGTGAAGGGGACTCTTTCTTAATAGACGGATAATCTCGACCAATTATCTATCCACTTTAAGTGGCAATTTTGATGGCTCGCGGGAAATTGCAATCAAGTTTCTGGCCATGCTGTTTAAAGCCAAAATCGCGAACAAACCTGTGGCCGCCGCCAAGAAAACAACCAGCGGCTCGGCGTTTTGAAAAGCGGAAACACCATAATAAAACATGCTGGTGGGGCTGTTTAAAGACCCCAGAGCGTTGCTCGCCACCGCCTTAAAAGCCACATATTCATGCTGAATAACCAAAAAGACAAACATTAGCGGTAGTTGCAAAAACATAACCGGTTTGGACTTGTTCCAAAACCAGGTTAGATACACCCGCCTCATTATTTTATTTTTTAATTCTTGGTTGGTCATTATGGTCATTAATTTAACAATTTAACTCTGCAACTTATAACTTATAATCTTAAACATAGGTTGCGGACTAGACCTCCTGGTTATCCAAGGCCTTTTTCATAAGCTTTCGGCCCCTAAACAAACGCATTTTTATGGCTGGAATAGTCAGCTTTTCATTTTTGGAAATGGTTTCGTAAGACATATCCTTTAAATAATGCATCTGGACTATTCTTTTAAGTTCTTCCGGCAATTCTAATAAAACTTTGTTGATAATGTCTTTGGTTTCCAGGTCGGCCTTAAGGTTGTCTTTTTCATCTATTATTTCGTATTTATAGGTTTCAAAAAACTCCAAGGACACCGCCTGTTTCTTTTTGAGCTTTTGGTAAAAAGTGTAAGAAGTGTTAACCAAAACCTTGTAAGCCCAGCTTTTAAATTCTATGCCTTCCTGCTTTTTAAACTTTTTGGCGTTTTTGTATATTTTGGCAAAGGCCTCTTGAACAATATCTTCGGCGTCTTCGCGGGTTTTGACCACCCGATGGGCCGAACGCATAAAGGCCTCTTGGTACCTATCCACCAAAACCCCAAACAAGTTGGGGTTTCGCAATGAGGCCTTTAAAATATCTTCATCTTTGGCTTCCGATATCGGCCGGCGGCCTATCAATCTTTCCGGCTTCTGATTATTATCTAAATAAGACATAAAACCGCGAAAAGTTTAACTTAAAAAGAGAAAAACAAATGAGTTCTTTTCTTGTTTTTTATGTGCTTATTTATACTATATAACGACCCAAAATGCAAATCGGTAACGGCTTTACCCAGTAAGACAACTTTGGCTATTAAACCTAGTTGCGGTATTACCACCAAAAGATAAATCACAAGCTTAATAATACCTGCGATTTCGTCAAGCTAGGAACAGGTTTAATAAGGAAGCAACAGCCAAAGTTGCTCTACTGGGTTTAAATAAATACCTTGTTTTGATATGATTCCCCTATCCATAACCCCCTGTAGCTCAACGGATAGAGCAATTCCGTCCTAAGGAAGAGATGAGGGTTCAATTCCTTCCGGGGGGACATGGGCCTATGGTCTAGCGGTATGACGGATCCATGGCATGGATCAAGTCGGGGTTCGACTCCCCGTAGGTCCACTTCTTCGCTTCCATACTGAAGCTACGAAGTGCGCAGCACTTCTGCAAATAAAGACGAAGAAGTGTCCTTCGTAGCTTTAGCGAAGTAGGACACTAAGCTGAACTCTAAAGCTACGCGGTGCAAGCACTATTATGATGCGCTCTAAAATAAAAAATATCTTGGTTGAAACCGCCTCCAAAAAATTCGGCCTAAAACAGGTGCCGGATTTTTCGGTGGAAATACCCGAAAATTCGGCGCATGGCGACTATGCCGCCAATATCGCTTTGGTTTTGGCGCGGCAACTTAAAAAAAATCCACTGGATATAGCCAGAATTCTAGATATGGAGCTTGAAGCATGGAGCTTGAAACATGGGCTCAAAACCGAAATCGTTCCGCCGGGATTCATAAATTTTTTCCTAAACTCCAAGATACTCGGCGAAACATTAAAAGATATTTTAAAAAAGAAAAATAAATTCGGCCGGGGCCAACCCCAACAAGGAACAATCGTAATTGAGTATTCTTCCCCCAATATCGCCAAACCCCTGGGCATACACCACCTTAGAACAACCGTGATCGGGCAAGCTCTGGTAAACACTCTTAGATTCGTTGGCTGGAAAGTCGTTTCATTATCTTTTCCGGGCGATTGGGGCACCCAGTTTGGCAACTTGATTGCCGGCTACAAACGGTGGGGCAAACCGGAGAAAATAAAGCAAAACCCCATAAAAGAACTTTTAAAACTCTATGTGATGTTTTCACAGGCCGCCCAAGGGCATCCCGAAATGACAGCGGAAGGCCGGCGCGAGTTTAAAAAACTGGAAGAAGGCGACAAAGAAAACCTGCGACTCTGGAAATGGTTCGCCCGCGAATCGTATAAGGACTTTAACAAGGTCTATAAAATACTGGGAGTGAAAATTGAACACACCATCGGCGAAAGTTTTTACGAACCGGAGCTTAAAAAACTTGTTGATGACGCCATAAAAAAAGGCCTAGCCCAAAAAGGGGCGGACGGTTCGGTGGTTATACCGCTTAAAGACAGTCCCACCCCGGAAATAATAAGAAAATCCGATGGCGCCACCATTTACACCACCCGGGAACTGGCTGCCATTCGGCATCGGTTTAAAAAATGGCGAGCCGATAAAATCTTGTATGTGGCCGCCAATCAGCAAACATTTCATTTGGAACAAGTTTTTAAATCCGCGGTAGCCCTGGGTCTTGCCAAAAGAGCACAACTGGGCCATGTAAAATTCGGCATGGTCTTGGCGCCCGGCGGCAAAAAATTCGCCACCCGCGAGGGCAACCTTATTCCCATGGAAGATGTGCTTAAAGAAGCCGAGGAACGCGCTAAAAAAATAGTTGAGGGGTTGAATCCCAAACTTTCCCAAAAAGAAAAAAACAAAATTGCTCATACGGTCGGCATCGGCGCCATAAAATTTTTTGATCTTTCCCAAAACCGCCTAAGCGATATTGTCTTTGACTGGAATAAAATGCTCAACCTAAAAGGCGCCTCGGCTCCATATATTCAGTATTCTTACGCTCGGCTAAAAAGCATTATTAGAAAAAGCAAAGGCCCTTTCACGCAATTTAAGTCCGAATTATTAAAAGAGAACGCGGAGATTGCCTTGATAAAACACTTAACGCATTTTCCCGAAATTGTGGCCGATTCGGCTCAAAAATACGAACCCAACAAACTAGCTGAATATCTGCTTCGCCTGGCCGAGAAAGTTAACACTCTGTATGAAAAGGTGCCTATACTTTCGGCTGAAAAAGAAATTAAAAATTCTCGGCTGGCGCTTATAAACGCGGCGGCTTTAATAATTAAAAACGGCTTGGGTCTTTTGGGCATAGAGGCCTCGGAAAGAATGTAAGCGCGACACCAATATACGAATTCGCGCCCGCTTCGCCAAAGCGATAGCGCCCGCTCCGACTCGTCGGAGACGAGGCGAGAGGCGAGCGAATGATACGAATAAAATATTTGAATGAATTTATGCCGAAGGCATCCCTTCGGGATTAGTAGATTCGCATGTCATTCGTGGATTGGCATCGCACTATGATATCTTTTGATGATTTTAAAAAACTTGAGCTCCGGGTCGGCCAGATAAAATCAGCGGAGCCGGTAAGCGGATCGGAAAAACTGCTAAAATTGCTTGTTGATTTTGGTGAACACGGCGAGCGGCAAATTTTGGCCGGTTTGGCCAAGAATTATTCGCCCGAATCGCTGACAAACACCAGCGCTATTTTTATTTTTAACCTGGAACCAAAGAATCTTGTGGGTCTGGAAAGCCAAGGAATGATTCTAGCCGCCGATACACCCGCGGGGCCAGTGATTATTAAACCAGCTGTGGATGTCCCTTCTGGAAGCATAATTAAATAGAGATGATATAATAATATCAGTCATTAATTTTTAATTACTTATGAACTCTATCGTTGACGCCATAAAAAAAGTCCGGCCGGCCGTGGTCAGCGTGGTTATTACCAAAGAAATACCCGAAGAGATTTTAAATCAACTGCCCCACTTTGGACCCGGCGGCATGCTAACGCCCCCGGAACAAAAAAATAACGGGGTGGGTAAAGAAATACCCCAAGAACACGAACGAATAAAAGTCGGCGGCGGTTCCGGTTTTATCGTTTCCCGCGATGGTTTGGTTTTAACCAACAAGCATGTGGTCCAAGACCCCGAAGCGGTCTATACCATAGTCACCGAAGATGATAACCGCTATCCCGCCAAGGTTTTGGCCCGCGACCCCATAAACGACATCGCTATTTTAAAAATGGAATCGGAAAAAGAACTGCCTTTTGTAAGGTTAAACAATTCTTCCAAGCTTGATCTGGGCGAAACCGTGGTAGCCATAGGCAATACCTTGGGCGAGTTTAAAAATACCGTCTCGGCCGGCGTGGTTTCGGGTTTGTCTCGATTTATAACCGCCCAGAACGAGTTTTCCGGCGAGGCCGCTTTTTTAAGGGGGCTTATCCAAACCGACGCCGCCATCAACCCGGGCAATTCCGGCGGGCCCTTGATAAACGCCAAGGGCGAGGCCATTGGCATCAATGTGGCCGTAATTTTGGGAGCCCAGAATGTGGGCTTTGCTATTCCCATCAGCGCGGCCGCCCGCGACTTGGACGACCTAAAAAGATTCGGCCGCTTGAAAAAACCATTTTTGGGGGTGCGCTATTTAATAATAAATAAGGATATTAAAGATCGTCTTAAATTGCCGGTGGAAGCCGGGGCTTATGTGATGCAAGAAAATATCCCCGGAAATAACGGCGAGGCCGTGGTAAAAAACAGCCCGGCCGACAAAGCCGGCCTAAAAGAAAAAGATATTATTTTGGAGTTTAACGGCACCAAACTGACCAGCGAAAAAAATCTGCAGGATGTTTTGGAAAATTGCAAAATCGGCGAAAACATCGCCTTAAAAGTTCTGCGTGAAAACAAAGAACATGAACTCAAACTGGTGCTGGAGGAAAGGAGGTTTTAGAGTAGAGATAACCTTTCTGTTTTTGCAGCAAAAGTGTTCGATCCGTGATGTGGCATCACGGGAGTTCTTGAGCCAAAAAATAGAAAGGTTGTTGAAATATAAGAAATGCCACGGCATTTCTTGAATTTCCGTCGCTCGGCCATCACGAAAATAAATTTTCGCGTGGCCTCGCTAGGAAATATAACTACTCCATCGGCTTGGCGCCGACACTTTTTAAAAATTCACTGGGATTAATCCAGTTCTCTTTAAGTTCTCTCAAACCTTCTACATAACCCTTAATATCAACTTCATCTGTTTTTTTGGACAAGCCAAAATGAAGATGCTTTCTTTCGCCATCGGTCTCATTGCTATTGTCGGCACCCAGATAACCAATCAAGTACCCCGATGATATTTTCTGCCCCACTTTTACATTGGCGTCCCATAAGCGCACATGGCCGTATATGCCCATAAGTTTCACCTCGCCGAAAGGATGTTCCACCGCCACCACGCCACCATAACCGTTGGCCGTTTTAACGGCTTTGACCTCGCCCTCAAAAATAGAATAAACCGGAACTTTTCTGGCCAAGTCCTCCGGATCAACTTCAATATCCACCCCGGAATGATACCCTAAAAATCTGCCGTTTCTGTAAATGCCGAAAGGGTTTACGGTTTGGTTATCATAAAAATTCTTAACGGGCAGGTAGACCTCGCCGGCCGCCGGTTTAAAGTTACTGCCACTGTAAACATAGGGTGGCCAGCCCAATTCTTTTAACTTGAGTTCAATGTATTCTTCCTCGGAAGAATCTTTGATCTTTTGGGCGTCAAGATAATTAACCAGCGCGCTGGAAATTACTAAAATAATAAGCGCCAGTATGGTAAGTTTTTTTAACATTATAATTTTTTGCTTGGGGCCGTATAGTCCAAATGATCCAAAGCGTATTTTAAATTGGCGCCGGTTTTTTTGCCGGGGTTGAAAATGCCTTGGGGGTCAAAAATATTTTTAACTTCTTCAAACAATCCGTAGACCTCTTCTCCAAAAAACTGCTTAAGATAAGGACCGCGGATCAGGCCGTCGTTGTGTTCGGCGCTGATGGAACCGTGAAAGTTTATAACCAAGTTGTAAACTTTTTTAGCTAACCCAACTATAAAATCCTTGGCTTCGGGTTGGCCCAGATCCATCAGCGGAATTATATGAAAATTGCCGTCGCCCACATGACCGGCCATAGTATAAATTATAGGATAGCCGTCTAAAATATCATAAAGCTGGGGCAGGAATTCCGGCAGATATTCCGGTTTTACGATAATATCTTCTATAAAAGGCGCCGTCCGCAGGTTTTTTATCTTGTGGCGCAATAAATTAAAACTCTCGCGGCGGATAATCCAATATTTTTCGGTGTCGTAGCCCGACAGGGATATTTTAGTGTCTAGTCCGAAATCCGCCAAGGACTTTTCCGCTTGGCGGGCTTGGTTATAGGCCTCCAATTCCGTCTCTCCCGAAAATTCGGCCAAAAGAACCAGTTTAGGCATGCCTTTCATAAAGATGATCCAAAATTCGTGCAGAAAATTAAAGGCCAAATGGATCAGCCCGCCTTTTAATTTGCGGGCCAGTTCCGGCAAAAATTTTAGGGCTACCTTAAAAGTATGGTCGTCGTAGGATTCAAAACTTTCCGGCCCAAATTCTAAAATCTTTTTGGTTATGGGGGCCAGCAACTTTATGTCTTTTAAAAAGACCACCAATAAGCGGCGATATTTTTTGGGTTTTATCAAACGAATATTTATCTCCGTGATTATACCCAAAGTTCCCTGCGAGCCCACGAACAATTTGGTCAAATCAAAAATTTTTTTGTTTGCATTATAAATATCCCACAAGTAATAGCCCGAGGAATTTTTTTTGACTTTGGGCTTGGCCTCGCGCAAAAGATCGTAATTATTGATTATCAAATCGCTGATTTTGCTATAAATTTCGCCTTCTAGGCCGCTTTTCTTTTTTTTATCCTCCAATTCCGGTTCTGTCAGCGGCTTGATAACATACTCCTCGCCGTCGCCCAGAACTACTTTAAGTTCTTCCACATAATCAATGGTCTTGCCATAGGCCAAGGTCTTTTCGCCGCCGGAATTATTGGCCACCATGCCGCCCAAAGTGCAGATCTCGCGCGAGGCGGGGTAACTGGGCAAAAGCAGGTTCTTTTTTAATGTTTCTCTTTCAAAATCACGGTAAAACATACCCGGTTCCACAACGGCATAGTCAGGCCCGATCTCTTTGAGCTGATTGATGCGCTTGGAAACATCAACTACTATTGATTCGGAAAGCGGCCCGCCGGTCATGTCGGTGCCGCCGGATCGCATGGTTAAAGACAATGCCGGATTTTCCGGTTTTTTTTCGGAAACAAACTTGACGAGTTTTTTTATATCTTCGGCATCTCCGGGCGAAACTATTACCTGCGGTTTAACCTTGAACAAACTGGCATCGCGGCTATATTTTTCCAAATCGGCTTCGGTTGTGGTTATTTCTCCCTTAAAAAACTCTTTGATTTTGCTGACTAAATCCATATATCAATTATATCATCTAAAAGAAAAGATGCTGTCGAACGACTTCAAGGAGGTTCAATTTAATTATAAAGAGGGAGGATGCAAGTGCTCCTCCTTGCAGGAGTGAGATAGCATCTTTTCTTGAATACTGTTCAATTCTTGATCATAAACCTCCACAACAAATCTTTTGATTCTCCGGCGTAATCCACACCCACCCTTCTTGAAACATGAATCATGAATCCTGAAACCTTCTTGTTTTTGTCTTCTATCCATAACTCACCACCGATCTTTTTGCCATTGAGTTTTTTATCAATTTGAAAATGCTTGCAAACTCGGCCGGGGCCATTTATACCCTCAACCCCGCGGATTAAAACCGCTGCCGGATAGTCCATTTTCTCGCACACCAAATTGAGGCAACAATGCATGCCGTAAATTAAATAAACATAAATCGTGCCCGGCTCGCCAAACATCACTTCGGTTCTTTTGGTGCGGCCTTTATGTGCGTGCGAGGCCTTATCGTTAAAACCTTGGTAGGCCTCGGTTTCGGTAATTATGGCCGAAATAATTTTCCCCGACCGCAACTTTCGGCAAAGACGTTTCCCCAAAAGATTTTTGGCTACCCAGAGCGTGTTCTTTGCAAAAAAATCCGACTTGAGTTTCATATCTAAACTTTATAAACCCACTCCGTTTTTGAAACCATATCTTTAAAAGAAAATTTTTGAGAAACTGTCTTTTTTAAATCGGCAGCCATTTTTTTGGCCTGATTCGGATTAGCCATTATATTTTCCACGGCCTTGGCTAAAGCATTTGAATCTTTGGGCTCTACCAAAAATCCGGTCTGGTTATTGACAACCATCTCGCCCACTCCGCCCACATCGGTAGCCACCACCGGCACACCAGCCAGCCCCGCTTCTAAAATTGAATAAGGGAAACCTTCTTTTGTGGAACTCAACACCAACGCGTCAAAGGCCTTTAGATATTTGGAAACTTCAGGCATATCCCCCGCCAGAAATACAGTATTTTGTAATTGGTAATTAGTAATTAGTAATTGGAGAGCTTCACGCTCCGGTCCATCGCCGAAAATAACCAGAATCAGGTTTTGATACTTGTTTCTTGTTTCTTGGACGGCTTGAATCAGATAACTTAACCCCTTGTTGGCATACAGGCGTCCAAAATTCACTATTAAAAAGTCGTTCACTGAAATTTCACGACTGATCAATTTAGAAACCTCGTCTCGGGCCTTCTTTTTAGTTAAAAATTTAACCTCTCCGGCGCCGTTATGGACAACCTGGAGCTTTCGCGCCGCCGCGACTTTGTATTTTAATGCCTGGTCAAAATCATTTTGCGAGACGCAGATAATTTTGTCTTGAAATTTGGCCGAAAACCAAGCCAGAAACACAACCGCTCGCTTTTTCCATTTAGATAAGTCCTCCTTAAAAATCCAGCCGTGGGCGGTGAAGACAATCTTGGGCTTATAATTTTTAGCCGATAGCTGATAAAAAAATGCCGCAAGCGAACCTAATAAGCCGGCTTTGGAACTGTTCAAATGAATAATGTCGGGCCGTTCCGATTTAAATAATTTTAAAATTTCAAAGAAAGCCAAAACATCATCGCCTGGTTTTATCTCGCGGCCCAAGAATTTCAAGTGGTGCGCCGTAATTTTTTCCTTGCCTAGTTTTTGAAACAAGTCGCCATTTTTATCGCCGCCGCAGGCCACCGAGACCTGATAATTTTGGTTAAAGTCCTTAGCCAAATCAAAAACATACTTTTGCGCTCCCCCCACCACCGGCTGGGTTATCACAAAAATCAATCTTTTTCTGTCTCCATCCATACTCAAATGCTAACACAGACAAATACCGTTAAATAAAAAAAAAAAACGGCATATAAA
>JACPHE010000026.1 GCA_016188765.1 Parcubacteria group bacterium
ACCTCCGGCCAAAAAATCTACGGTATTGTCCAAGGCGGCCGGTTTGAGGACTTAAGAAAAGAAAGCGCCAAATTTATTGGCTCTTTAGGTTTTGATGGCTTGGCCATAGGCGGTTCTTTCGGCACATCCTTTGGCTCGCCCCGCCTTAAGACATTTCAAGAACTGGATTGGTCGGTGCCGATTTTACCCGAAAACAAACCTCGCCACTTGTTAGGTATTGGTTTGGTAGGGGATTTGTTTATGGGTGTGGAGAAAGGCATTGATACCTTTGATTGCGTGGTGCCCACCCGCGAAGGCCGGCATGGTTCGGTTTATACAGCCAAGGGCCGGATAGATATTAAAAAGGGAATTTACCGCGAGGATAAATCGGTTATAGATGAAAGGTGCGGTTGCGAGGTCTGCGCCGTTAAAAAAATTTCCAAACAGGAACTGGGCGAAATGTTCCGGTCAAAAAACCCAGAAGCCGGCCGCCTAGTTTCGTTTCACAATGTCTATTTCTTTAACAATCTTATGGGCGAGATTCGCCAAGCCATCGCCGAGGATAAGTTTGAAGAGTTGAAAAGACAATATGTTTCGTTATAATATATGCTTGTGGCATCAGTTTCAATAAAAGATAGAAAGTCAGCTGATTTTGTGCTTGTGCCTCGCAAGGAATACGAGGAGCTTTTAGGTTTGAAAAAAACCCTCCGGAGCAAATCGGGTGAGATTAAGAATACAGATTCCGCCGTCAGAGTTTATCTTAAAGAAAAAAAACAAAAAAAATTAAAAGTTCTAAAATCGTTGGCTGATTTAGGCTAAGCCGGTATGGTTATTAGAACCTCATCCAAGTTTAGGCAGGCGTATAAAAGATTGCCTCAATATGTGAAAGATAAAGCTTTGGAAAGAGAAGATATTTTTAGAAAAAATCCTTTCGATTCTCGGTTAGACACTCACAAGCTTCATGGTAAGTATAAAAACTATTGGTCTTTTACTGTCTGTGCATCGGTGCCTTCTCGGGCGGTGACTTCCGCTTCCGCCTCGGCAACTTCGGGAATCCCTGGGATGACGACAACTGTCTCCTTTCCTTCCGCGACCTTAGCGCTTAGGCGCTTTGATCTTTGTCGGTTTTTGTTCTTAAACCCCTTGATCCTTCGCTTCACCGCGGGGGATCTTTTTTATATAATAAACCTAGATACTAGATTCAACATCCGGCTGGCCTCGTTTCACAATGTCTATTTTTTTAATGATTTGATGGAAAGAATCAGAGGTGCTATAAAGGAAGGCAAGTTTGAGGAGTTGAAGTTAAAATATATTTCCTCATAAATCAGTTCTTTCAAAGGAGAAGGGTATGGCCCGTTTGAGTAGTTGCAAGTATTGTCATGGTACGGTTTGCAATGCCCGATGGCATGAGAAATGTCGGCTGGCTTTGGCCGAGGATCTGTTAGCACAGATCAAGCAGGCCATCGCCGAAGGTAAAGCAACCGACCTGGCGGATGTTGTCAGGGAGGGTGTTCTTTCGGAGAATTGGGAAAAGGTGCCCCTCAAGAAAACCTTGGAGCAACTTTTTGAGGAGGGTATTCCGCTCATGCTTCCGAGGTTTAGATAATGTGAGGTGGAGTATGAATTGTAAACTGTACGCGGGCGCTGTAATCAGCGCCCGCTTTTTATTGGGTTGTTGACCGCGTAGAGCAACTTTGAAAGTCGCCTCATTCATTAAACCTATTGGGAGCGCGGTTAACTTGATTATATAATAAAAATATACATAAATGATCGCATAGATAATCGGCGACTAGGTTTAATGGTCAAAGTTGTCTTACGCGGTTGACTTGATTGGGGGCTGTATATTACAATGGGGATGCTGTTGATTTGGCAGAATTTAATGGACATAGGGACTGGGTATTTTTACCTTGGTTTTTCTATCGTAAATTAGTGCGACACCAATATGCGAATGCATACGAATAACACGAATGAATTATTCGCATGAGTTCGTATATTAGCATCGCGTTTAAGCAAAAATAAAAATATGGCAGAGAAATTTGATCGCTCCAAGCCGCATGTCAATGTGGGCACCATCGGCCATGTGGACCATGGCAAGACCACTTTAACCGCTTCTATTTTACATGTCCTTCATATGAAGGGCTTGGTTAAACGGCTGGAAAAAGTGGACGATATTGATAACGCGCCCGAAGAAAAGGCCCGCGGTATCACCATCGCTTTACACCATTCGGAATACGAATCCGAAAAAAGGCACTACGCTCATATAGACGCGCCCGGACACGCCGACTATATTAAGAACATGATTACCGGCGCGGCCCAGATGGACGGCGCGGTTTTGGTGGTTTCCGCCGCCGACGGCCCCATGCCTCAAACCCGCGAGCATATTCTTTTGGCCCGTCAGGTGGGCGTGCCGGCCGTTATTGTCTTTTTAAACAAGGTGGATCAAGTGGATGATCCGGAACTGGTTGATCTGGTTGAAGCCGAGATCAGGGAACTTTTAACTAAATATGAATATCCGGGCGAGACCACGCCTATCATAAGGGGCTCGGCCCTTAAGGCCTTGGAAGCCAAGACGGCCGACGATGAAGCGGCCAAGCCCATTTTAGAACTGGTGAAGGCGATGGATGAATTTATTCCCGATCCGAAAAGGGAAATTGACAAGCCCTTCTTGATGCCCATAGAAGACATATTCTCCATTGAGGGCCGGGGGACCGTGGTTACCGGTCGGGTGGAGCGCGGCAAGATAAAAGTGAACGAAGAAGTGGAAATAGTCGGCCTTAAGCCAACCCAAAAAACCGTGGTTACCGGCATTGAAATGTTTAACCGTTCCTTGGACGAGGGCCAGGCCGGAGACAACGCCGGCATTTTGCTTAGGGGAACCAAGAAAGAAGATGTAGAAAGAGGGCAGGTTTTGGCCAAGCCCGGTTCCATTACGCCCCATACCGAATTTGAAACCGAGATATATGTATTAAGCAAGGAAGAGGGTGGTCGTCACACTCCATTCTTTAAGGGTTATAAGCCCCAGTTTTATGTTAGAACCACTGATGTTACCGGCGAGGTTATTTTACCGGAAGGCACCGAAATGGTGATGCCCGGCGACACGGTTAAACTTTCGGTTAAACTGATCGCGGCGGTGGCCCTGGAAGAAAAACAGCGCTTTGCCATCCGCGAGGGCGGCAAAACGGTGGGGGCCGGCGTGGTGACCAAAGTCATCAAATAACAACACCGCGATGAAGATCTGTACTTTTCACTAAAATGGCTACGACAACAAAGAAAGCAACCACCCGTTCCGCCCGCGTTAATGCGGGGCCGGCTGATTCGTCCCGCAAAAGTTCGGATGAATCAGGCGCTTCGGCGAAGCGGGCTCGCCTCGACGAAGCTCCGGCGAAGCGGGTCGAAGAGGTTAAGCAACGGTTGCGGATAAAGATTAAGGCCTACGACAGCAAGATTATTGACACATCTTGCAGGCAGATAGTTGATATCGCTTTGCGTAACGGGGCCGAGATTGTTGGTCCGGTGCCCTTGCCCACAGAAATTCATCGCTACACAGTTAACCGTTCCACATTTGTGCATAAGGATTCCCGGGAACAATTTGAGATGCGTTCCCATAAAAGATTGATTGATATTTTAAACCCAAATCCTAAAATAATAGACGCGCTGATGAACTTGAATTTGCCGGCTGGGGTGGATATTGAAATAAAGATGTGACGAAAATATAGGACTTAGACATTTGGATTTATAGACATAGACAGACCCGATATTGTTCGACATATAGTTGAAAGGCCGGGCTCTCCCGGCTTTTTTAGTGAAAATATGAAGTACATCATAGGAAAAAAATTAGGCATGACGCAGATAATAAACGACCGCGGTGAAATAATCCCGGTTACTTTGGTTGGCGCCGATGATGTTACGGTGGTGCAAACAAAAACGGCTCAAAAAGACGGCTATTCGGGGGTTCAAGTGGGCGCGGGTTCTAAAAAAGAAAAAAATATATCTAAATCCTTAAAAGGGCATTTTAAAAATTTGGGTAATTTCAGTCATCTTAAAGAATTTCGGGTAGCTGATTCTTCTGCTTACAATATCGGCGATAAACTGACCGTTTCTAATTTTTTGCCCGGCGAACTGGTAAGTGTCAGCGCTTCCAGCACTGGTCGAGGTTTCCAGGGAGTGGTCCGGCGTCATGGTTTTAAAGGCGGTCCGGCTTCGCACGGCCACCGCGATGTTTTGCGCAAACCCGGCGCCATAGGCGGCCGGTTCCCCCAGAGAGTTTTAAAAGGCAAGAGAATGGCCGGCCGCATGGGCGGCCAAAGGGTAACGGTTAGAAACCTGGAAGTGGTGAAAGTAGACGCCGAAAGAAAAATAATTGCTTTAAGAGGCGCGGTGCCGGGGAAAAAGGGGACCCTAGTTGAAATTAGAAGATGAGATGAAAATTCAGAAGGACTCGGAAAACTCGGATCTTCAGAAAAGTCAGAATATCTGAAACTCTGATGACCCGATTATCCGGCAATCTGAGTCATTCTGAGTTTTCAGAAATATGCAAACAAAACTATACAATCAAATTGGCGAAGAAGCTGGCGTTGTAGAGTTGCCGGAGAAGATTTTTGGTTTGCCCAAAAATCTTGATTTGGTACAGCAAGTTAGGGTTGGCCTTTTGGCCAATAAAAGAAATCCTGTGGCCCATGCCAAAGACAGGTCCGAGGTGCGGGGCGGAGGCAGAAAACCTTGGCGGCAAAAGGGCACTGGGAGAGCTCGGCACGGTTCGCGGCGCTCACCCATATGGAAGGGCGGCGGGGTGGCTCATGGCCCCAGGAAAGAGAAGGACTATTCTAAAAAAATAAATTCAAAGATGCTAAGCAGGGCCTTAAGAACGGTGTTAAGCGCTAAATTGGAAAATGGTCAGGTTAAAGTGATTAATGATTTTTCTTTGGATAGCATCAGCACCGGAAAATTTAAGTCCGTTTTTCAAAAAATTATGGGTGGAGATATTCGCAATACTGTCTTGGTTTTACCTTTGCCCGACAGCGCTATCATAAAATCAAGTCGTAATTTAGGCGTGGCGGTAGAAAGTGTCGCCCATATGAGTTTTATCAATCTGCTTAAAGCCAAAAAGATAATTTTTACCGAATCGGCTCTTAAGAAATTAGAAATTAAGAATTATGTCTTTATTTGGATCAAAGAAAAAAGAAAAAGAAGTTAAGCCGCAAACCATTGGTCAAACAACCAGCGGAAGTATTAATAGGGTGTCCGGGCATATAATAAAGCCGGTTGTTTCGGAAAAGGCCCTGGCTATGGAAAATACCGGGGAATATGTGTTTCAGGTTGGTCAAAATGCCACCAAGCCCGAGGTAAAGAAAGAAATAGAAGGTAAGTATAAGGTCAAGGTGGTTCGGGTAAATATTAGCGTAGCCAAACCAAAGAGCAGAGTTTTTAAGGGTAAAAAAGGTTACCGATCCGGCTTTAAGAAAGCCATGGTTAAATTAGCAGCAGGCCAGCGAATAGAGGTTTCGTCTAAATCAAAATAGGATTATATTTGAGCCATGAAATATTATAAACCCACATCGCCGGGGCGTAGGAATATGAGCGGTATAGAATACCGCAAGTTTATTACGGCCAAAGAACCGTTAAGGTCGCTAGTTAAGAAAATAAAATCAAGAAGCGGGAGAAACAGTTCGGGAAGAATAACAGTGCGGCATCAAAGCCGCGGCGCCAGGAAACAATATCGATTGGTTGACTTTAAGCAAATTACAAAAAGAGACGCCCGAGTGGAGGCCATAGAATATGATCCTTATCGGACTGGTTTTATAGCCAGAGTCATCTATGATACCGGCGAGCGCGCTTATGTGTTGGCTCCGCAGAACCTTAAAGTGGGCGACCCCATAGCCGCTTTCAAAGAAGGCGCTGGCTTAAAAAATGGGTATCGTTCTCAGTTAAAAGAAATTCCGGCGGGCACATTTGTATATAATGTTGAATTAAACCCGGGTGAGGGCGGTAAATTAGCCAGATCGGCCGGGACAGCCATCAAGATTGTGGCTCGCGAGGGTGGCTATGTTAGTTTGCAATTGCCCTCTGGGGAGATCAGAAAGGTCTTAGAAACCTGTTCGGCTTCTATGGGATTTGTCTCCAATCCGGAAAGAAAAATGGTTGTTTGGGGTAAGGCCGGAAGAATGCGCCATAAAGGAGTGAGGCCAACAGTTAGGGGTACGGCCATGAACCCGGTGGATCATCCGCACGGCGGCGGCGAAGGCCGGCAACCCAGGGGTTTGAAACGATCCAAGAATTTTTGGGGCAAGGGTGTACGTGGAGTCAAAACTAGGCGCAGAAAGAATAGGTCGAATGTGTTTATCCTAGAAAGAAGGAAATAACCACTACGAAGTTACGAATTTGTACGAAATATGCTAATGAGATTCGTATGTTTCGCGAGTACTCGTACTTTCGTAGTAATAAAATGTCCAGAAGTTTAAAAAAGGGTCCGTTCGTGGACGAAAAATTGTTAAAAAAGATCAAGGCCTTAAAACCGGGTTCGCGCGAGGTTGTTAAAACATGGTCGCGTTCTTCCACTATAACCCCGGAAATGGTAGGTTTTACCATCGGAGTTCATAATGGCAAGATCCATATCCCCGTTAATATAAGCGAGGAAATGGTTGGCTACAAATTAGGCGAATTTTCTTTAACAAGAAAATTCGTCCGCCATGGCGGCAAGATGCAGCGCGAATTGGAGGCCTCCCAAAAGGCGGCTGAAACGGCTAATGTCCAGGCGGAAAAAGCCGCCGAAGTTAAGAAATAATTCAAAAATAAAAGTTCAAAATGCAAAATCACAATTCAAAATTAAAAATTTATAAATACATCCCGTAGGGATACCCCAATTTTGAATTTTGCCTTTTAAATTTTAAATTTGAGCGATAGCGATTATGAAGGTCACGGCCAAGCTAAATTATTTGCGCATAAGCCCCAGAAAAGTAAGGGCTGTGGTTAATGTCGTTAAAAATATGGAACCCCGCGAGGCCATGCTTCAGTTGAAATTTATTCCCAACCGCGCCTCGGTACCATTAGTTAAACTGATTAAGTCGGCTTTAGCCAACGCCGAAAATAATTTTTCGCTGGACGCAACCGGGCTTAAAATTACAGAATTTAAAGTTGATGGCGGGCCGGTGTTTAAAAGATTCAGGCCGGGTTCTCGGGGCCGGGTTGCTCCGTTGAGAAAAAAAACATCCCATATTACTTTGGTTTTGGAGGGATCGAGATCAATAAGCCCCGCCAAAAAATCGGTTCTGGCAGGTAAAGGATCCGCGGCCGATGTTAGTGAGTCAAGAAGCCAAAAACCGGAATATGACACCAAGAGAGAAGATGTTTTTAAATCCAAGAATATTCCCGTAAAAAAGAAAACGGGCTTTGTTAAAAAGATGTTTCAAAGAAAATCAGTATAATTTAATGTAGTCCTCCTTCGCTAAAGCTACGGAAGGACATCCTTCGCCACATAGAGGCGATCGGATTCCTTCAATAAAGATGGCTTGCCATCCGTAGCTACGAACGAAGTGAGGAGCGAAGGATGGGTCACAAGATTAACCCGGTCTCTTTCCGGCTGGGTATACAAAAGGACTGGAAATCGCGCTGGTTTAACAAGAAAAACTGCAGAAATAATCTGGAGGAGGATTTTATTATTAGAAGTTGGTTGGAAAAGAAATTGGCCAAGGCCTCGGTGGAAAGCATTGATATCACCAGGTCCGGTAGTTCGGTTGTTGTAATAATTAAATCGGCTCGGCCAGGCATAATCATAGGCCGGGGCGGCAAGGGCTTGGAGGAATTAAACCAGGGCTTAAAGAAAGAATTGTTTAAGATTTTTAAAGAGCGGGGCGCTAAGTTGGAATATACTTTAAAACTGGAGATAGAAGAAATAAAAAAGCCCGAGATTTTCGCCAAACTGGTGGCTCGCAATGTGGCCGAACAATTAGAACGGCGGATTCCCTTTAGACGAGCCATAAAACAAACAATAGAGAAGGTCTTTAATGAGAGCGCGGTTAAGGGTATAAAAATTATGGTAGCCGGGCGGCTGGGCGGAGCCGAAATTGCCCGCCGGGAACAAGCGGCCAAGGGTAAAATACCATTGCAGAATTTGAGAGCCGATATTGATTACGCGCTGTCCGAGGCGCACACAACCTATGGCGTGATCGGGGTCAAAGTTTGGATATACAGAGGCGAGGTTTTTGAAGATAAAAAATAAATATGTTGTTGCCAAAAAGAGTAAAACATAGAAAATGGCATAAGGGCCGCACCCGCGGTATTTCAAGGCGTGGCACCAATCTTGATTTTGGCAGTTTTGGCCTTAAATGCCTGGAGTCCAGCTGGTTGTCTTCCAGGCAAATAGAGGCCGCGAGGCGCGCTATGACGCACCATATTCAAAGGGGCGGCAAAATTTGGATAAGGGTCTTTCCCATAAAACCGGTCACCAAAAAGGGTTCCGAGGTGGGTATGGGCGGCGGCAAGGGCGCGGTGGACCATTTTGTGTTTCCCTTAAAACCGGGGCGCATTGTCTTTGAAATTGATGGTGTTAACGAAGAAGTGGCTCGGGAGGCCTTGCGGTTAGCAGCGCATAAATTACCGGTAAAGACCAAGGTGGTTTCTTCCCAAGATAAATAAATTATATGCTTAAAGCCAAAGAGTTGCGGTTAAAAACCAAAGAGGAACTGGAAAAAGCGCTTAAAGATGAGAGAGCCGACTTGGCCGATCTTAATTTTAAAATGGTTGGTTCGCAGGTAAAAAAAGTGAGCGAGTTTGGCAAAACCAAAAAGAATATTGCCATTATTCTTACCGTATTAAACGAAAAAAAATAAAATGCCCAAGAGAATTTTAAAAGGAACAGTGGCCAGCGCCAAGATGCAAAAGACCGTTGTGATTTCTGTCACCGGTGTTAAGGCCCATCCTAAATATAAAAAAGTTGTCAGAGTTACCAAAAAATATAAAGCCCACTCTGAAGGTTTTGATTTGAAAACAGGCGACAGGGTGATCATAGAAGAATGCCGCCCGATTTCTAAAGATAAGCACTGGATGGTCAAAGAAATTCAAAAATAAAATCTCAAATATCAAAATGACAAATCAAAATTTAAAATTAGATAATTACAAAATCGTCCCGCCGGGACACCATAATTTTGATTTTTTAGATTTGAATTTTTAATTTGAGCGATAGCGATTATGATTCAATTGCGAACAATGTTGAAAGTAGCCGACAATACTGGAGCCAAGCTTATCCAGTGTATTAAGGTTTTGGGGGGTTCTCGCAAGCGCTACGCCCAAGTGGGCGATATAATTGTGGGTTCGGTTAAGATTGCCGAACCCAGAAAAGCGGTTCATAAAAAAGATGTCGTAAGGGCGGTTGTGGTCAGGCAAAGAAAAGAGTTTAAAAGGAAAGATGGCACCGGTCTTAGGTTCGGCGAAAACGCGGTTGTCATAGTTGATGGCAAAGAACCGAAGGGCGGCCGAATTTTTGGGCCGATACCGAGAGAACTCAAAGAAAAAGGTTTTGACAGGATAATTTCTTTGGCGGAGGAGGTGGTATAAATATTCCGCAAACATCACCCCTCGCAGACAGCATGGGATAAACCTTGCCCAAGCAAGGTTTATCGATCGCCTGATTTCAGGTCATCTCCATGAGTCAGCTCGGGATGATGTTTGCTTCTCATAACTAAACTAATGAAAATAAAAAAAGGAGACGAGGTAAAATTGGTTTCCGGCAAGGATAAAAATAAAACCGGAAAAGTGATCAAAGTTTTCCCCAAAGAAGGATCTATGTTGGTGGAAGGTTTGAATATGTTTAAAAAACATTCAAGGGCTCGCGAAGCCGGCAAGAAAGGAGAAACTATAATAATCCCTAAACCGGTTAAGGGTTCAATAGCCAGATTAATTTGCCCCAGTTGCCGTAAAATTACGAGGGTGGGATATAAGCTGGAGGCCGATATTAAAGTCAGGATTTGCAAAAAATGCCATAAAACGCTATAAAGTAGTGTCCTTGTCCAGAGGATTTTGGGCCGATTATCATGATCAACTTAAAAGAAAAAATCAGTAAGGACTTAAAAAACATCCAAATCCAATTGGGCGCGGCTAATATTTGGGCCGTGCCTCGTTTGGAAAAGGTTGTGGTTAACGCGGGTTTAGGCCGCGCTATGGCCGCGAGCGCTAAATCCGATGATGTTTTAAATAAGGTTTCGGGGGAGCTGGCTGCCATAACAGGCCAAAAACCGGTAGCAACAAAGGCCAAAAAAGCCATCGCTTCTTTTAAAACTAGGGTGGGAATGCCCATTGGCCTCAAGGTTACTCTTCACGGCCAAAATATGCATGATTTTTTGGATAGATTTATCAAAATCGCCTTGCCGCGAACCAGGGACTTCAGGGGTTTGAAAGAGAGTTCGGTAGATAAGAACGGCAATCTTAATGTCGGTATCAAAGACCACACTATTTTTCCGGAGGCCTCGGCTGACGCCGCCCACACTTTTAGTTTTGAGTTTACTGCCGTGGTTAATGGTTCGAACCGGAAAAAAAGTTTGGAATTTTTTAAGTTATTGGGTTTCCCTTTTGAAAAAAAATAAATCATATGCCTAAGACATCAGTTATTGCCCGAGCCAAGAAGAAACCGAAATTTTCCACAAGGAAAATAAATAGATGCTGGAAGTGCGGACGCAAAAGGGCCTTTATAAGGGATTTTGGTTTATGCCGAATTTGTTTCAGAGAATTGGCGTCTAGAGGCGAAATACCCGGAGTTAAAAAAGCTTCATGGTAAACGCGGCACCAATACACGAATGCGCGCGAATCGCGTCAGACGCGACGAATGACACGAATGAATTCATTTGTAGATTCGCATGAATTCGTAGATTAGCATCGCACATATGACTGACCCCATAGCCGATATGTTAATAAGAATAAAAAACGCCGGAGCCGTTAAAAAAGAAACGGTGGCCGTGCCTTTTTCTAAAGTTAAAAATGAAATAGCCAAGGTTTTAAAACAGTCGGGTTTTATTCTGGATTTTGAAAAGAGGGGCCGTTTGGTTTCCAGCCGTAAACTGGAACTTAAACTAAAGTATCTGCCTTCTTCTTTTGCGGCTATTTCCGATGTTGTGAGAATTTCCAAGCCCGGCAGAAGAATTTATTTGAAGCACCACGAGATATTTACCAAGAATGGCCGGCTTAAAATTATTTCCACCTCCCGAGGGATAATGTCGGATGTGGAGGCCCGAAAGTTAAAATTGGGCGGTGAGGTTTTATGTGAAATATCATAATTTACGAAATACGAATTTTTACTAATATACGAATATGAGCAGGATAGGTAAAAAACCAATTATTCTTTCAGATAAAGTAACCGCCGAGATAAGTGGTGGTTTGGTTGTGGTTAAAGGCCCTAAAGGAGAATTAAGCTGGAAATTGCCCCAAGGCCTAGAAATTGTTAAGGAGGGTCAGGAATTAAAAGTTCAAATTGACTCTCGGGGCAAGAAAGAAAAATTTTCCGCCATATGGGGCACCGCGAGGTCGTTGATAGCCAACATGGTTACGGGCGTGACAGAGGGCTACGAGAAGAAACTTGAAATAGAAGGCATTGGGTTTAAAGCCCAGCTTCAGGGCAATAACATTGTTCTTTCGGTTGGTTTTTCGCACCCCGTGGAGCTTAAAGCGCCAGAAGGGATAGCCTTTAAGGTTGAAAAAAACATAATTACCGTATCGGGCGCGGATAAAATTCTGGTGGGCGAGGTGGCGGCCAATATTCGCAAAACAAAAAAGCCGGAACCGTACAAGGGCAAAGGTATTCATTATTTAGGCGAGACGATTCGAAGAAAGTCGGGTAAAAAAGCCATGGCTGGAGCGTAACAGCCGAGCGTTTGGCGGTTAGCGTGAGAGATTGAAAAAATGAAAAAAAGAGAACAAAGAATCAGAAGGCATAAACGGGTCAGGGCGCGGGTTACTGGCGCGAGCCAGCGGCCGCGGCTTTCGGTTTTTCGATCATCGCGGCACATATACGCTCAACTGATAGATGATGTTAACGGGAAAACCATGGCCCAATTTAATGATTCATTGCTTGACATTAAAGAAAGTAAAAAAACGGTCAAATCCGACAGGGCGAAATTGGTCGGGAAACATTTGGGTAAGATTTTATCGGAAAAAGGCATAAAGAAAATAGTTTTTGACAGGGGTGGTTATAAATACCATGGCCGCGTTAAGGCCTTGGCCGACGGTTTAAGAGAGACGGGTGTTAAATTTTAAAACATCATGGCAATGAATTTTAACAATAGGCCGGGCGGCCGGGCGCCTTTTAGGGAAAAAAGAGATAAAGAATTTGAAGAAAAGGTTTTGGAAGTGGCTCGGGTGGCTCGGGTGGTGGCCGGAGGCAAGCGGTTCAGGTTTAGGGCGGCAGTGGCCATTGGCGATAAAAAAGGCCGAGTTGGTTTTGGGTTGGGCAAGGGCGCGGATGTGGCCCAATCGGTGGCTAAGGCAGTCCATCAAGCCAAAAAAGGGTTGGTGAGGGTACCCATTGTTAACGGCACAATACCTTTTGAAATTAAGGTAAAATACAATTCGGCGGTTGTGTTTTTGAAACCGGCTCCGCCGGGGCGCGGTATTAACGCGGGCGGGGCGATTAGGGTTGTTTCGGAATTGGCTGGGATCAAAGACATAATTGGCAAAGTCATTTCCCGTTCCGGAAATAAAATTAACAATGCTCGCGCCACCTTGAAGGCCCTTGGCCTCTTGATGGCTAAAAACCATCAATCATAAATCATGGATCTGCATAGTTTAAAACCAAAGACCAAAAGACACGATGCCAAGAGAATAGGCCGCGGCGGTAAAAGAGGCACTACTTCCGGCCGGGGGACCAAGGGCCAAAAATCGCGAGCGGGCCACAGAATCAGGCCAGCCATACGCGATTTGATGATGAAAATACCCAAACTCCGCGGTTTCAAATTTAAGGGCTTACATGATTCTTTCGTGACGGTTGATTTAAACATCTTGGAGAATAATTTTGGCAACGGAGAAAAGGTTACGCCGCGGACTCTTAAAACCAAGGGCCTGGTGGTTTATGGCCGGGGATCTGCGCCTAAAATTAAGGTCTTAGACAAAGGCCGGCTGACCAAGAAACTTATTCTGGAAAATTTGTCGGTCTCGCAAAAAGCCGCCTCTAAAATTTTAGCCGTGGGGGGAGAAGTGCGGCAGTCCCAATAAACCTATGGGTAAATTCGCGCAAATTTTTAGGATACCCGAATTGAGGAAAAAGATTATCTTTGTATTGGCGATGCTTTTGGTTTTTCGCTTGATTTCGGTTATTCCCATGCCGGGCATAGACCGCGGGCGCTTGGCGGAATTTTTTTCTTCCAACCAGTTTTTAGGCCTGGTTAGCTTGTTTACCGGCGGCACGCTGCAGAATTTCTCGGTGGTGCTTTTGGGTTTGGGACCCTACATCACGGCCTCTATAATCATGCAGTTACTCACCATGATTTTCCCCAACCTTAGGGAAATATATTTGGAATCGGGTTCGGAGGGGCGGGCCAAGTTTAACCAATTTTCCCGTTTGCTGACCGTGCCCTTGGCTGCTCTGCAGTCGTTGGGCACCATTTCTCTTTTTAAAAGCCAGGGCTTGATGGCCAATCTGTCTCTTTTTGACACCGCGACTTTAATAATTACCGTTACGGCCGGCACTTTGTTTTTGGTTTGGATTGGAGAATTGATTTCGGAACGGGGCATCGGCAATGG
>JACPHE010000024.1 GCA_016188765.1 Parcubacteria group bacterium
CTGGCCCACTTGAGCGTAAATAAAGAACTAACCGATGCCCAGTTGGAACAGCTATCGGATGTAGACCTACTTATTATAGATGTCGGCTCCACCGAAGACAGCAACGAAATGGCCGCCAAAGTGGTAAGCCAGATTGAGCCGCGCGTGGTGATACCCATGGGTTACGGCGCGGACAAAAAACCGACCACCTTTCTTAAAGAAATGGGCGCCAGCGACACCGAAGCGCAAAATAAGTTGAATATCAAAAAAAAGGATTTGCCCCAGGAAGAAACCAAGATAATTATTCTGAATGCCGTTAAATAATTATGCAGTACCAAAGATTCGGCAATAAAGTGGTGGCGCGGCTGGATAAAGGCGAGGAAGTGCTGGAAACCATAAAATCGCTGTGCCAAAAGGAAAATATAAAACTGGCGAGTGTGTTGGGTATTGGGGCGGTTAAAAATACGGAGTTGCGGTATTTTAATCCCGAGACCAAACAGTATCACGACCAAATTTTTGAAAACAGTTATGAAGCCGCGCCGATTTCGGGCAACATCAGCCGCATGAACCAAGAGGTTTATCTTCATCTGCACGCTTCGTTGGGCGGCGCCGATTTTGGCTCGATAGCCGGCCATTTAAAATCGGCAGTGGTCAGCGCTACACTTGAATGCGTTTTAGATATTATTGAAGGCGGAGTGGAAAGAGAATTTAGCGGGGAGGTTGGATTAAATCTCTTAAATTTCAAATAAAAAAATCCAAATGACAAATAAATGCCAAAGCTCAAAATCCAAAAGAATTGTTTTGACATTTAGTCATTGGGATTTGCTTTGACATTTGGGTTTAGTAACTTGTCATTTCTTCGATTATGTCTTTATATAATTTTTTATATAACTTGCAGCGCAAGCCCTATCAAACCAGAAAAAAGGTTCTGGCCGGATTGTTGATATTTTCTTTTTTGGCGCTGGCCGCGTTTTGGGTGATTACATTTAAAAAACAGGTTGCGGAGGGGTTAAACGGCTCGGAAGAATCGGGCGCGGCTGTTTTGGGAGAAAACGAAAAATTGTTGAGCCCGGTTGCCGCTTTGATTGACGGTTTTAAGGGTTTTAAAGACGATATAATCAAAAAAGTTGGCGAGTATAAGGCAGGTCTAAACACCGCCGACAACAGCGCGAGGCCGGTTTATGAATTGCCAATAGAATAGAATTTAGAAAATAGAAAATAGAATTTGGAATAAATGGATGCCAATACTTTAGACGCAACTAAAAGAATCCAGCCGAGGGAAATAACCCAGGAAATGCAGGAGGCGTATTTGGATTACGCCATGAGCGTGATTGTTTCGCGCGCCCTGCCGGATGTTCGGGACGGTTTAAAGCCGGTGCACCGGCGGATTTTGTATGTGATGCACGAAAATGGCCTTAGGCATAATGTTAAATTTAGAAAATGCGCCACGGTGGTGGGCGATGTATTAGGCAAATATCACCCCCATAACGATGTCGCGGTTTACGACGCTCTGGCCCGCATGGTTCAGGAATTTTCCTTAAGATACCCCTTGGTGGACGGCCAAGGTAATTTTGGTTCCATAGACGGCGACGCGCCGGCGGCCTACCGTTACACCGAATGCCGGCTGGAAAGCATTGCCGAGGAAATGCTCTCCGACATAGACAAAGACACCGTAAATTGGGTTCCCAACTACGATGGCACTCGCGAAGAACCCACGGTGCTGCCGTCCCGGGTTCCCAATCTGCTTTTGAATGGTTCGGTAGGTATTGCCGTGGGTATGGCCACCAATATCCCGCCCCATAATTTGGTGGAAGTAATGGACGCGCTGATTCATTTGGCCGAAAATCCCAAGGCCACCAGCGAAGACCTGATGCAGTTTATAAAAGGCCCAGATTTTCCCACCGGTGGCGCCATTTACGGCAAAAAAGATATTACGCAGGCCTATGCTTCCGGCCGCGGTCCCATGGTGGTGCGGGGGGTAGCCGACATAGCGGAGTTAAAGGGTTCAAAGGGCTTTCAAATAATAATCAAAGAAATTCCTTACCAGGTGAACAAAGCAACCATGCTGGAACACTTGGCCGAATTGGTTAAAGATAAAAAGATAGAAGGCATAAAAGATATCCGCGATGAATCCGACAAAGACGGCATCCGGGTGGTTATTGAATTAAGAAACGACGCTTATCCGCAAAAGGTTTTGAATAAACTGTATAAATTAACCGATCTTCAAAAGACCTTCCATTTAAATATGCTGGCTTTGGCGGATGGCATCCAGCCCCAGGTCTTGCCGTTAAAGTCGGTTTTAGAACACTATCTGGCTCACCGCCGCGTGGTGGTGGAACGGCGCACCAGGTTTGAACTTAAAAAAGCCGAAGAAAGAAAGCATATCCTAGAGGGTCTTTCCCGGGCTCTGGATCACATTGACGCGGTTATAGACACCATCAGAAAATCGGAAACTCGAGAAGAGGCCCACGGCAACCTAATGAAAAAGTTCAAGCTTTCCGAAGTCCAGGCCTCGGCCATTTTAGAAATGCGTTTGGCCACTTTGGCCGGGCTGGAAAGGAAAAAGATAGAAGACGAACTCGCCGAAAAAAAGAAACTGATTGCTTACTACAACGAACTTTTGGGCGATCCCAAAAAATTGCTGGGCGTGGTCAAGGCGGAATTTAAAGAGATTAAAGAAAAATATCCCAGCGAGCGGCGCACTAAAATTTACGCCGGGGCCGTGGGGGAGTTTACCGAAGAAGATCTTATACCGGACGAAGAAGTCATTATCACTTTAAGCCGAGACGGATTTATCAAACGCTTGGCGCCGGGCACTTACCGCACTCAAAAACGAGGCGGGTCCGGCAAGATCGGGGCCAGCGTGGCCGAAGAGGATTTTATCCAAAATTTGGCGGTGGCGAGCACCCACGACAGCATTTTGTTTTTTACATCCACCGGCAAGGTATTCTTAGCCAAAGTTCACGAAATACCCGTGGCTACCCGCACTTCCAAGGGCCGGGCGTTGGTTAATTTTTTGGAAATCGGTCCGGAAGAGGCCATCACCGCAATTGTGCCGGTAAAGTTCGACATTAAGAAATCAACATCGGGTTCGAAAAACTCACCGCAAGCAAATGGCGCAGCAGCCAAGTATCTAGTGATGATAACCAGGAATGGTATAATTAAAAAAACCGAAGTCGTTGATTTTGCCAATGTCCGCCGGTCGGGTTTAGTGGCCATAAAATTAAAAGGTAAAAATGGGGCGAAAGGGGAGAAAGGGGGCGATGAGTTGGGTTGGGTCAAACTTACTTCCGGAAAAGACGAAATAATTTTGGTTACTAAGAATGGGCAAGCCATCAGATTTTCCGAAAATGATGTCCGCGACATGGGCCGGGCCGCCGCGGGCGTCAACGCCATAAGATTAAAAGGGGAGAAAGGGGACGAAGAAAAAGGGGGCGAAAGGGGAGAAAAAGGGGAAAGGGGTGGAGACGCGGTAGCCGGAGCGGATGTGATAGGTTCTCAACAAAAAGATGCCGAAATGTTGGTGGTGTTGGCCAAGGGTTATGCCAAAAGAACTCCGATTAAGCTGTACAAAAAACAAAAACGGGCCGGCTCGGGCATAAAAACCGCCAAAGTTACGGCTAAAACCGGCGAGATCGTTTCGGCCAAGATATTAAACCCCGAAGAAGAGGACCTCATTGTAATTTCCAAAAAAGGCCAACTTATACGAACGCCCTTAAAAGATGTTTCCGTGCTGGGACGAGCCACTCAAGGCGTTCGGGTAATGCGGCCTAAAGATGGAGATCAAATTGCTTCTATAACTACTTTGTAGTTTAAGGTTATTAGTTTTAAGTTTCGGTTTATCGGTTTCCAGTTCTAGTTTAACTAAAACCATTAACTAACAACTCTAACTAAAAACTATAAACTAAGAACTAAGAACTAAAATGACTTCCGGCGGATTTTTAAATCCCGATTCCATTATTTCCAACTTGAAGATAGCGCCCGCAAGCAAAGCGGCTGATTTTGGTTCGGGTTCGGGTTACTTTACCTTGCTGTTAGCCAAAGCGGTGGGGCCGGATGGCGTGGTAACGGCGGTGGATGTGCTCAAAGAAAAACTGGAAACCGTAAAAAGCGCGGCCCAAGCGCAGGGCCTGCTTAACATAAATTATGTTCGGGCGAATTTGGAAATGCCCGCCAGTTCCGGTTTGGATGAGGCCAGCCAAGATATGGTGATACTCGCCAATATCTTGTTTCAGTCGCAAAAAAAAGAAGATATTATAAAAGAAGCCCATAGGGTCTTAAAGGCCAGCGGGGATTTGGCGGTGATTGATTGGGAGGTGGCTTCGGCCTTTGGCCCCAAAGAGGCCGGTTGGAAAATTTCCAAAGAGGAAGCGCGGAATTTGATCACGGGTCTTGGGTTTACTCTGGTCAAAGAAATAGAAGTAGCCAGCAATCATTGGGGGATGGTTTTTAAGAAGAATTAGTTTATGGTCTGTAGTTTTTAGTTTTGGTTTATTAGTTATCAGTTCTGGTTTTTAAACTGGGACTAAAAACTAACCGACTAAAACTAACAACTAATAACTAAGAACTAAAGTGAAATACCGATTAATCATTTTTATAGTAGTGGGCGTTTTGGCGCTAACGGCTGTTTTGGGTTTTTTATTCGGCCGTAAAAATCCGCCCGTTCAAACGGCGCAGCTGGAATTTTGGGGCATGGACAAGCCGGATATTTGGGAGCCGATAATCTCGGCCTACGAGACGGCTAATCCCGGCGTCAGTATAAACTATGTTCAAAAAAACACGGCCGGTTACGAAAAGGAATTATTAAACGGCTTGGCCTCGGGGCGCGGTCCCGATATTGTTTTTATACAAAACACCTGGCCGAACAAGCATTTAAATAAATTGTCGCCAGCGCCGCCTAATTTGATAAGCGCTCAAAACTTTAAAGATATTTTTATGGATGTCGCGGCTCAAGACCTAATCCGTTCCGGCCAGGTCTACGCTGTTCCTTTTTATGTGGACACCTTGGGCCTTTATTATAATAAATCGCTCTATAACAATGCCGGTCTGGTTAGTCCGCCCAAGACCTGGGAAGAATTTAATCAAGCGGTTAAACAAATTTCCCAAAAAGACGACAGTGGCAACATCATCCGTTCCGGAGCGGCCTTGGGCACGGCCGGTAATGTAAATTACGCCAGCGACATTTTGGGCTTGCTCATGCTTCAGACCGGCACGGTTATGGTTGGGGCTAATGGCAGTGAGGCCGCTTTTGACCGCACGGTTTCACTGGATGGCCGGCCATATTCGCCGGGCCAAACTGCCTTGGATTTTTATACCAGTTTTGCCGTAAGCACTAAACCGGTTTATTCCTGGAACGCCCGCATGCAGAATTCGCTTAAGGCCTTTATATCTGGAGAGACAGCCATGTATTTGGGTTACGCTCGGGACTTGAAACAGATTCGCGAGTCAGGCCTTAGTTTCGGCGTGTCGGTC
>JACPHE010000025.1 GCA_016188765.1 Parcubacteria group bacterium
TTTAAATTGTGGGTGGGCCTAAGGTCTTTTCTTCTAAATTTTCCGATATCTTCCACTCTTTGCCCATATTGGGGAATGTTTGGAATTTCTTCAAAAAATATCTTTCCTTGTTTTTCAATTTTTCTTAAAAACAATCTTTCTTCCCCATTAAACCATACGCCCAATTCTGCCTTTGAAAATCTTAAATAATCTTCAAGTTGCGATCTCCCATCTTTTCTATTCTTTTTCTTGCATTCAACAAGAATATATTCATTATCAAAGGTGTGGTTGTTTGAGGAGAAAACAGCGATATCAACGGGAAAATCTTTTCCTCCAGATGGTCTTTGCTTTACACGATATTGAGGTCTGGTTTGAATGTTCGCTTTTGGATAGTTATAGTCCTCAACGAGCTGTTTAACAAAAATCTGAACAGCTTCAACTTCTTCTGGTGTCGCTTTAACCCAAGTATCGGTAATATAATCACGGACATATCCCGCTTTTCCTTTTTCCGGTTCGGCTTCGATCTTTTCCTTTAGTGGTTTGTAATTTGTCTTGCTCATATCAAATTTTTTTCCTTAAAACTTATAAATCCTGTTTTAGTAATAATTATATGATCCGCAACATCTATTCCTAAAATTTTACCAGCTTTTACCAGTTTTCTTGTTATCTCTAAATCGTCTTCCGACGGTTCCGAATTGCCTGACGGATGATTATGGACCACTATTATTTGAGCAGCCAAGTGTTTTGTGGCTGGTTCAAAAACTTCTCGGGGATGAACTAAGCTGGCGTTAAGCGTGCCAATTGAAATTGTTTCTTTATGAATAAGATGATTCTTGGCATCAAGATAGAGGGTAATAAAATTCTCTTTTTTATTTTCAGAAATATAATTTACTTCTTTAACAACATCATCCGGTGAGTTTATGTAGACATCTTTTTCCTCTCTAGTTTTATAAATTCGCTTACCCAATTCAAGCGCGGCTAGAATCTGTACAGCTTTAGTTGGTCCGATTCCACGCATATTTCTTAACTCTTGATAAGAAACTTTGGTAAGTTTTTCATTGCCGTATTTTAAAAGAATATCATTAGCCATCTGTAACACATTTTTACCTTTAATTCCCGTCCGCAGTAAAATCGCCAATAATTCTGCTTTATGCAAAGCCGCTGCTCCTTTTTTGATAAGTTTTTCTCTCGGCCGTTCAAATTTGGGGAGGTCCTTTATTTTCATATTTTTCCCTTAATCCTACCCTCTTTAGAGGCGGAATTCAATTGCATTTATCAAACACAAACGGCTCAACGCCGTTGAGCCGTTTAATACACCACCCTTACATACTCCAGTTTATAAGGATGATGTTGAATGTTAAATCTATTCATATCTTAACGCTTCTATTGGATTTAGCGAAGCGGCCCGGCGGGCGGGATAGTAGCCAAAGATTATGCCGATGGCGGCCGAGACGCCGAAAGCCAAGAATACGGAATAAAGCGAAACGCTGGTTTGAATAATTTCCAAAGATGTCACGGTAAACGCAATAACCCAGCCCATCGCCACGCCCAAAAACCCGCCCACGAAAGTAAGCGCCACGGCTTCGGCCAAGAACTGGCGATTGATGTCGCTTTTGGTGGCGCCGATGGCTTTTCTTAAGCCAATCTCCCGGGTGCGCTCGGTAACCGTGGTCAGCATCATATTCATGATGCCGATCCCGCCCACCAGCAAAGAAATGCCGGCAATAGAAGCCAAAAAAATGGTAAAAGTGTTTATGACCTGCGACAAAGTCCCTAAAATATCTTCTTGCGAAATTATAGAAAAATCGGGCTCGTCCACGCGATGTTTTTTCGCCAATTCGTAATTGATATTGTCGCGGACTTCGTTCATACGGTCTTTATCGGCCACGCTTACCGAAATTGTGGAAAGATAATCCGCGCCCGCCAGAATTTTTTGCATAGTGCTCAACGGCACCAAAACCATATCGTCGGGACCAGAAAAACCAAACCCGCCTTTCGCGGCCAACAAGCCGGTTACTTTAAAATTAACCCTGTTTATTCTTATGCTTTGCCCTATAGGGTCGTTCTCGCCAAAAAGATCTTTGGCCACGGTGGAGCCCAAAACGGCCTCCCGCCCCAGACCGCGCGCCGCGCTGTCGGTGATAAAAAAACCGTCGGCTAATTTCAGATTCCGCACAAACAAATAATTGGTTTCCACGCCCGTGACGGTGGTGTTGGTGTTGTTGCCTGTGGCAGCGGTTATTTGAAACCGTCTTGATATTTCTGGGGCGATCGCGGCAACCCCTTCAATCTCGGTTATCGTTTCAATGTCTTCGTTTTTTAGCGTTTGAGCCGAACCGCGCCCCGAAGAAACGATCCCTCGGCCGGGTTGGACCACGCCCGGAAAAATCGTGAGCAAGTTAGAACCCAAATCCTCTATGCTGGTTTGGATTTGAGTTTTGGCACCTTCACCTATAGAAATCATGGCAATGACGGAACCGATGCCGATAACTATGCCTAAAACGGTCAGGCCGGACCTGACCTTATTGGCCGCCAAAGAAATATATGTTTCTTTAAAAATATCCGAAAAGTTCATTGATTATTAGAATCGTCTTCAATTTTCCCGTCTTTGATATGGATTATCCGGCGGGTGTGCCGGGCCACATCGTGTTCGTGGGTTATTAAAATTATGGTTCGCCCTTCTTCGCGGTTCAGTTTTTCAAATGTTTTCAAAACAATCTCGCCGGTTTTTGAATCCAAATTGCCGGTGGGCTCGTCCGCTAAAATTAAAGAGGGATTGTTAACCAAGGCCCGGGCGATGGCCACCCGTTGAATTTGGCCGCCCGATAATTGGTTGGATAGGTGGTTAAAATGAACTTCGTCCAGGCCAGCCGCTTTTAGGGCTATTTCGGCCCGCAAAGCCCTTTCATTTTTGTTTATGCCAGCGTAAACCAATGGCAACACCGTGTTTCTTAAAACACTGGTCCGCGCCAGCAGATTAAAGGCCTGAAAGACAAAACCGATTTTATTTTTTCTTATTTCGGCCAGCTCGTCATCGCTTAACAAAGATATATTCTGGCCGTCCAAAAAATACTGACCGGTGGTGGGGGTGTCTAAAGCGCCTAAAATATGCATCAGAGTGGACTTGCCGGAACCAGAGGGGCCCATAATGGCTACGAATTCACCCCGCTCTATTTTAAAACTTACTCCCTCAAGAGCATTAAATTCAACCTCGCCGGTTTTATATGTTTTGGTGATGTTTTGACATTCAATCATTAACAAGACCGAGAAATATCATTCCTCTGTTGACTCGGTTATCTCCATGGATTTGTCTGCCAGTCGGCAGACAAATCGCGAGGAACGATATTTCTCTTTATTGGTTATCTTTGTATCCTTATTCCGCCTCCGCCGCTTCTTGAGCCGCCAGTAGGACCGAATAAGCTGGGCGCGGAAGAATTGGCATTGCTAGATGTCTGGGCATTTATTGTTCTTGTAATTATTTTATCGCCCTCATTAAGTCCTTCCAGTATTTCTGTAACGGAGTCATTGCTGATCCCGATCTTTACCGGCAGCTGTTTGATGGAAACATTGGAGGCGGCCGCAAACCCGCTCCCGGCCAAAAGTTCAAGATTGGTCGCCTCCGGCGATTCCACAAAACGGCCGTTACCCCTAGATTTTACGGCGCTATTAGGCACCAGCAGCGCGTCATTTTTTGTTTTTACGGCAATAACCGCGGTCACGCTCATTCCGGGCTTGATTCTGGCGTCATCGGTATTAAAAGCGATTTTAACGATATAAGTTACCACGCCTTGGCTTACTGTTCCCAGGGTGTCTATTTCCGCCACCTCGCCGGTTAAGGTTAAGCTTTCAACGGCGTCAAAGGAAAGCTCTGTTTTTTGGCCGGGCTTGATCTCGGGAATGTCTATTTCATTTAGAGATATTTCCGCCAATTTTTGGTTAGTAACCACAACTGCCGCTACTGTGGCGGGCGACACATTGTCCGACTTTTTAACGCCCAACGAAGCCACTGTGCCTTCAAAAGGAGCTCGAATGTAATAATCCGCCAGTTTTTCACGCGCGTCAGACAAGGCATTTTCTTTTTGTTTTACGATTAGTTCCTGCGAAGCCACATCTAAATCGTCGGCGCCTCTTTTTAGTTTTTCCAACGATTCTGTTTTTTCCAAAACGGCTCTTTGGGCCGAAGTTATCGCGTTTTGAGAGCTAAGAAGATTATTAAGATGAGTATTTATTTTATTGGAATAATCGGCCAAAAGGGCGCGGTGCTGGTTTAAGGTCGGCGGTAACAGCAAGCCGCGCTGGCTTAGTTCGGTTTGAACCAAGCTCAACAAATTATCGGCGCTTTTTATGGCTTCCGCGGCAACTGCGGCGGTTTGGTATGTTTGGTTTATTAATTTATCAATTATTAAAACATCGGAAAATCTGGTGGCCGATTTATAGGCGTCAAAACTTTTTTGGTAATCGTTGCTCATGGCGGCATATTTTATTTCGGTTTCATTTTTGATGCCAACGGCCGCTGGATTATACGCTTTCACAATATCAACATAAACCGAGATATTGTTTTGGCCCGCTCCGGCAACTTCTCCGTAGAGCACATCTTTAAGACCCGAAACGATTCCCGGCAATTCCAAAAAGGCCTCCACTAAATTGTTAAAACTGTCATCGTAGGCCTTCTTTAAATTTTCTTGGGCCTGGACCAAAGAATTTTCTGTTTGAATAAAACTAAGGCCGTCCGCCGGTTTTTTAATTTTGGCCAAGGCGATTTTAGCGCTTTCTAAATTTGCTTCGGCATCGCGCACGGTTTTTTGGGCGTCGCGCGCGTCTATTTGGGCAATAATGGTCCCAGACCTTACATAATCCCCGCTTTTAATTCCAACCCAAGCAATATCGCCCGAGACCTTGGGCTTTATTTCGACTTGGTTGGAAGCCGAAACCTGGCCGCTGCCAGTAATGGAAGAAGTTATTGTCCCTCTTTCCACCGCGGCCAAGACATAGCGCGTATTGTTGCCATTATCGCCCCAAGCGCCCACACCCCAATAACCCGCTAAAATAATCGCCAAAACCGCAATAGAGCTTATAAACTTATGTACCCGGGCAAATCCGCCCAACTTTACCATGTATTTATTGGCGACAAGTTTTTGAAAGATTTTGCGCATACCGCTTTATCTATACAACAATTTATTCATAGACGCAACATGATTGACTATCTTTGATGTTTCTTGTATTCTTAAGTAACCTCGGCAATTAATAAAAACATCATTCCGAGCAGCATCATGGAGATGATCTGAAGTCAGGTGATCGATAAACCTTGCTTGGGTAAGGTTTATCCCATGCCGTCTGCGAGGAATGATGTTTTTATTGTCCTAATCATAATGGAAATCAGAAACATCGCTATTATAGCTCATGTGGACCATGGTAAAACAACTTTGACCGATGCTTTAATGCGCCAATGCGGCGCCATAGGCGAAGGTGTTTCCATGGATTCCAATTCGTTGGAACTGGAACGGGGTATAACTATCTATTCTAAAAACGCCGCGGTTACTTATAAAGGCACTAAAATAAACATCGTGGATACGCCGGGCCATGCCGATTTTGGAAGCGAGGTGGAACGGGTGCTGCGGTCCATTGACTCGGTCTTGCTGGTGGTGGACGCGCAGGAAGGCCCCATGCCCCAAACGCGGTTTGTGCTTAAAAAATCCATAGAACTGGGCTTAAAGCCGATTGTGGTTATAAATAAAATAGACAAACCGGCGGCCGATCCGGCCCGGTGCGAGGATCAGGTGTTGGAATTATTTTTAGAACTGGGGGCCAGCGACGAGCAAGCCAGTTTCCCGGTGGTTTACGCCATCGGCCGCGAGGGCGTGGCTAAATTAAAATTAACCGACCAATCCAAAGACCTTTCCCCGCTTTTAGATACGGTGCTCGCTCATGTTAAGCCGGCTTCTTTGGCTTCTTCGGAAACGCCGCTCCGCTTTCAACCCTTTAATTTGGGCTATGATAATTTTTTGGGCCGTTTGGCCGTAGGCCGTGTTTACGAGGGCACTATCAGGGCCAATCAAAATATTTTTATTAAAAAACCCAATGGCGAAACAAGAAACGGCAAACTGACTAAAATTTTTACATTCAACGGCTTAAATAAAATTGATGCGGAATCGGCCGGCGCCGGCGATATTGTTTTAGTGGCGGGGCTTGCCGATATTTATATAGGCGAAACTGTGACTACCGATCCCGAGACCTTGCCTCTTCCAGCTATCGCGATTGATGAGCCCACCATCGCCCTTAATTTTTTGGTAAACAATTCGCCTTTGGCCGGCCGCGAAGGCAAATTTACCACCTCGCGCCAACTGCGCGAGCGGCTGGAACGGGAGCTTGAGGTTAATGTGGGCTTGAAAATAAAATTTGATTCAGCCGAAGTGTTTTCGGTTTTAGGCCGGGGCGAACTTCATATTTCCATATTATTGGAAAACATGAGACGCGAGGGCTATGAGGTGCAGGTTTCCCAACCGCAAGTAATTATTCGCGAAGAAAATGGAATTAAAACAGAACCGTTTGAAGAAGTTGTTGTTGACACGCCTTCGGAATATCAAGGCCTGGTGATTGAGGGCTTGGGCGGAAGAGGATTTTTTATGAAAGATATGCGCGTTCACGGCAATATTGTTCGGCTTACTTTTGAAGGGCCGACCCGCGGCCTCTTGGGTTATAAAAATCAGTTTATGATTCAAACCAAGGGCGAAGGTATACTATCATCCCGTTTTTTGGAATTTAGGCCTTATTACGGCGAAATCAAAAAAAGAGTCGTGGGTTCTATGGTTTCCATGGCTTCCGGAAAGACCCTGGGATTTTCGCTTTGGAATTTACAAGATAGAGGCGCGTTGTATATCGGCCCAAACACCGAGGTCTACGCGGGCATGGTTATAGGCAACACGGCCAAAGGGGAAGAAATGGATGTTAATCCTACCAAGGGCAAGCAACTTACCAATGTGCGCGCTTCCGGTTCGGATGAAGCCATTGATTTAGTGCCGCCGCTGGAACTTACCATAGAACGGGGTTTAGAAATTATGGCCGAAGACGAATACTTGGAAATTACGCCCCAGAGCGTCCGCTTGCGAAAACAATTTTTAACCAAAAACGATCGGGCTAAAGCCAACAAACGGTAAGTTTGCGCGATTCCTTAAAATAATTTATTATTCAAGCATAGGATTCTAAGGGATAGTTCTTTCAAGTAACTGGTCATCGGGAGAACAGTTATGAAAGAAGAAGAGGATCTGTCGTATCTCCGCAAGACCCCCCACGCTCTTAGAAGATTCAAAGAGCGTTTTTCCGAAAGGTATGGCTATGCGCCCGTATGTCCCGAACAATGTCTGGCTTGGTCTTTAGCCCGAGTGGTGGAAGTAATTGGCCAGCCGCAATTTGTGGTTTGCCGATCCAAACGCCGCCGTTCACGCAGTCGGGTCAGATACTATCTGAACCACATCTGGTGTTTCGTAGTAAATTACGAACGCACCAAGCTGATTACGGTTTTCTTGAAACCATGCCGGAGAGAACGGCCTGTCAAAAAAGACAATCGCCGACGCTATTTCGTTTAGCGAAATTAAAAATGCTCTCGCCTAGGCGAGAGCATTATTTTGTAAACCGACACGATTTATATCTTACTTGAGGAACCAGATTGCGCCGCACGCGAGGGTGAGGCCAATGAGCTTTTCGGTTGTGATCGCTTCATTGAAGAAAAATTTCGCTCCGATCGCAATTCCGATAGGAACGAGAACGAGTGAAATGGGAAGAACTTTGGAAATTTCCCATAGTCCCTCGTTCGATCCCGCCACGAGCCGGTAGAAAGCCAAGAGGCCGATGCCGTTGGCGATGCCTCCAGCAAGACCGAATATGAGAGCCTTTGAACCAGCCATTGCGTAGTTTTGCGAGAATGCAACAGGGAGCGTGACCGCGAGCGAACCACTTGCAATCAGCACCGTCATCATCATCGCGTTCACGGAAGAGAGCCGTCCCAGAAGAGGAGCACTCGCCCAGAAAAACCCGACCACGAGACACAACAGAGTTGCGCTGTTCATATCTGCAATCCTCCTTTCGGAATATGCTTTGAGTGATTGAAGTGGAACTTCAATCCGCTAAATCCATTCTTTTAAAGGTATATGATTCTTCCATCTATACTTAGCCAGAGGGAAAGTAACCAACATTGATCCGAAAAACATATAGGTGGGAAGAACAAAGTTGGCGAAGGTATATTCGGTTATAGCAAACACAGACAAACCATAAGCAAACCCAAAAAACCCCCAAGCAAAAGGCCGATCACCATATGGCTGCGACCAAACAAAGTTGATTGTGGGTATGGCCGCGCAGGCATCAGCTATAATTGCCAAATAAAGAGCATATTGCGCCAAGTCCTTATTCTGATGTACCTGCCACCATAATCCCAAAGAGACCAAGCAAAAAACAAAACAGATAATCTCCAGGTTATTTGGCCTTTCCAGTTTTCCTTGTCTCCTTATCGCAATAATTGTTATCAGTAGAGGATTTGTAAATCCAAAAACCGCTGGCCATATGTTGGCTCCAGCTCCTGAACTCTTATAAGTTAAGAACAGTGTTAGACCAATGATGACCCATAAAATCCAACTTGTCAGATTGGGATGAATCTTATTTTGGTAAACCCTAATAGCGTAGGGTATCACACACAAAACAACAAGACCCCCGGACAAGTGTCCAAAAAAAAGGGGTAATGTGGTAAACAATGGAGCCATTAGCCAGTAAAATCAGGCCGAAAAATCTGGATGAATTTATCGGTCAGGAACATTTGGTGGGGCCGCAAAAACCCCTAAGGGTCGCGGTAGAAAAAAAGCATCTGTTTTCGTTTATTTTATGGGGGCCGCCCGGAGTGGGTAAAACAACCTTGGCTAAAATTTATGCTAAATGTCTAGATGCCAAGTTATATGAACTTTCGGCGGTTTCGGCCGGCAAAGACGACATCAAAAAGATTATCAAAGAACCTACTCCGCATGCCAAAGTTTTATTTTTAGATGAAATTCACCGCTTTAACAAAGCCCAGCAGGATTTTTTATTGCCTTATGTGGAATCGGGCCAATTGACTTTGATTGGCGCCACCACCGAAAATCCCAGCTTTGAGATTATTTCGCCCCTGCTCTCCCGTTGCCGTGTTTTTACGCTTAATGAACTTTCTGATGCTGAAATAGGCGAAATTATAAATCGGACAAAATTAAAACTGAACCAGGAAGCCAAGGATTGGTTAATAAGTATGGCCAACGGCGATGCCCGCCAAGCCATCGGACTTTTGGAAGCCACTCAAAACTTATACGGAAAAATCACGCTGGATAATTTAAAAAATGCCCTGCAGTCCAAGTTTTTGCGCTACGACAAAAAAGGCGAAGAACATTACAACACCATTTCGGCTTTTATAAAATCAATGCGGGCGAGCCAACCCGACGCCGCGGTTTATTATTTGGCGCGGATGATTGATTCGGGCGAGGATCCTAAATTTATAGCGCGGCGCATGGTAATTTTTGCGAGCGAAGATATTGGCCTCGCCCAGCCCACCGCTTTGGTGGTGGCCAACGATGTGTTTCGGGCTTGCGAAACCATCGGCCTGCCCGAATGCGGCATCAATCTGGCGCACGGAGTGGTTTATCTGGCACAATGCAAGAAAGACCGCCGGGCCTACAATGCTTACATGGAAGCCATGAGCGATGTTAAAAAACACGGCAACCTGCCCATCCCTCTAAAAATCCGCAACGCCCCCACTAAACTTATGAAAGAATTGGGATACGGTAAGGGATATGAGAAATATACTAAGGATAATTTATTACCCGATAAACTTAATGGCAAAAAATACTTATATTAATATAACTTAATGAACAAATACTCTTGGATCTGGGTTTTGATAACTTTCGCCGTTTTAAGCGGGGCGTTTCAATTTTATTCGCCTAAGGTTTTTGATCCCGACGCTTTTTACCATATCACCCATGCTAAAATTTACCGCGCCGAAGGGTTGTTCTTTAACGATTTCCCATGGGTTCAGTTTTCGGTCATAAAAGATCTAAAAGCCGATATTTGGTACGGTTTCCATTTATTGCTTATCCCGCTGACTTTTTTTAACGATCTTGTTTTTGGCATAAAATTCGGCGCGTTTTTACTTACCACCGCTGTTTTGTTTTTATTTTATATTCTATTAAAAAAACTTGGCTTGCGTTGGCCGTTTTTTTGGGCATTATTGTTTTTCTTTTTCATACCGGATACTAATTTTAGGTTTTTAGTGTTGCGGCCGCATCTTATTACTTTTGTGCTAGGTCTAGCCGTTTTTTATTTTACTCTTAAAAGAAACAATCTCGGATTATTAACGGCGAGCGCCGGATTGGTTTTTATACATTTGGCTCTGGGCTGGATACCAGCTTTGATAGTTTTAATTACGCTTATATCTGCTCGGGCTGTCTCCGATAAGATTAACTTAAGACCGCTTCTCGCTGTTTTAGGCGGGATAGCGGTTGGCGCAGTGGCCAGGCCTAATTTTTTAGGCGCTTTGAAAGTAGCTTATGTTCAAATAATTGACTTAATGCTTGCCAAATTTAACCATATTCCCCTTCGTCTTGGTTCCGAACTAAGACCGGTCAGCAACCTGTCGTTAGTTACTCACGAAATTCTGCCATTGTTTCTGTTGGTGTCCCCCGCCATTCTTATTTTGGCGCTGGCAATAAAAAATAGAATATTTAAAAATATTTCCCCGCGAGACCAAACCGCGATCATCGCCGCTCTGTCTATTTCGCTGGTGTTTGGCTTAGCGACAATTTTTGTAGCCCGGCGCGCCATGGACTTATGGGTCGGGTTCAGTTTTATTTTTGCCGGATTGGTCTTTAAACTTTTGGCAAGTAAATACCCGGGTTATATCCGTAGGCACGGACGCGCGGTTGTCCTGGGCGGGGTTATTTTAATTTTAACCATGTTAACCAACACGCTTTACTATTCTCTTTTTAAATATCCCCGCCAATCACCCGATCACCGCAACTTTAAACCCGCGGCCGAATGGTTAAAAGATAATTCTAAAGAAGGAGATATTGTTTTTCATCCTTATTGGGACAACTTTCCCATATTGTTTTTCTATAATCAAAAAAACTATTACCTAAACGGCATGGATCCAATTTTTCTTCACGCTTTTGACCCGGGCCTAAATATAAAATTGTACTTTTTTTCTATTGATAAATTGCTGTTTGTTCAAGGCGAGGTCTTTACCTGCGGGGCCAACCCTTGCGTGCCGGGTACGGTGGTCTCGGCCTACGATGCCATAAAAAATGACTTTAGGGCCAGTTATGTGTTTGTGGAACCCCAGCGCAACCCTAGATTTTATAATTACCTAAAAAATGATAAGCGATTCAAAGAAAATTTCGCCAGCCCGGCCGCTTCGGTTTTTGAAGTTTTATAGATCCCAAAATTTTTGGGCGCTAGCATTCTTTTTTATTTTATCTTTAGTTTTCCATTTTTCTTCGCCCAATATCCCCGACCCCGACAGTTTTTATCACATTAAACACGCCGAGATCTATCGTACTGAAGGAATAACCTTTGGCGAATTCCCTTGGACGCAATATTCTGCCATAAAAACCAATGCCTCCGACATTTGGTACGGTTTTCACATACTACTGATCCCTTTTTCTATTTTTGGCGGGGCCATAGGCATCAAACTGGCCGGAGTATTTTTAACTTTCTTGGCGCTATCAGGTCTCTGGTTCGTATTTTGCCGATACAATATAAAATGGCCGGCCTTTTGGCCGGTTCTAATTTTTATCTCCGCTCCCAACATCATGAACCGGTTTTTAATGATGCGGCCACATCTTTTGTCTTTAACATTGACCGTCCTATTTTTTTCTTATTTGATACGCAATAAAAATCAAATAAAGCATACGGTGAGTATACGATCGTACACTCACCGTATAATAATTTTTACTCTTTCATTTTTGATTTCATGGATACATTTAAGCTTGGTCTGGATTCCATTTTTGGTCTTTGGAGTTGTTTTTTTAACCAAGTGGATCGTTGAAAAAGTTTGGCTCTGGCGGGAGATATTCATAGTGTTATTTGGGGCCATGACCGGCTGGCTGTTGCGGCCTAATCCAATGGGCTCGCTCAAGTTGGCTTATATTCAGGTAATCCAGCTTATACTGGAAAAACAAAACGAAGCCACACTGCTTTTTGGCCGCGAACTTTTTCCGCTATCATCCCAAACGCTTTTTCAAAATTTCTCGGCTTTTATGCTGTTGTGGTTTTTGGCTATGGGAACTGGGCTATGGCTGTGGCATTCCTCTAAAAACCAAACTCCGCAATTTAAGACCCTCGCCTATTCCAGTTTGGTATTATCCATAGTATTTTTCTTTATGACTATTTTAGTGGCCCGCCGGGCGCATGATTTTTGGATTCCATTTGGCGCTATATTTATCGCCTTAATCTATACCAATTTTTTCAACCAACAACATCCTTACAAACTTGAGAATGTAAGGATGTTTGCGATGGTTATTCTGATGTTGACTTCGGCATTTCTGGCGATCTATACCCCCTGGCGCAACAGCGTCAGTTTGGAAGAACGGGCCATACCGCCCGATAAGTTTAAAGAAGCGGCTTTATGGCTGAAAGAAAATTCTCAAGCGGGCGATATTGTTTTCAATGTCCGTTGGAGCGACTTTCCCATGCTGTTTTACTGGAATCAAAAAAATTACTACATCGGCGGCATGGATCCCATTTTCCAATATGCTTACGATACCAAACTATACTGGCGCTTCCATTATCTTTCGGCGGACGAGGTAACCAAATTCACTTGCCCTGCCCCGGCCTGCACCAAAGAAATGCTGGAAGACACCTATGCCGTTTTGAAGAACGATTTTAAAGCCAAATATGTGTTTTTAGAAAAACAGCGTAATCCTCTTGTCTATTACTACTTGGAATCCACGCCCAATCTTTACGAAAAGAAAATAGACACCATATCCGAAGCGGTTTATGAAATAAGATAGATTCTTGAATACTTAATGTTAACACTCTTTGCCCGATCGGGATATAGTTGTTAACAATAAACTATTTGAGTATTTGAGTTAGAAAAATAAAAAAGGCCGAGAGCGTTTTTGCTCAAGGCCTTGGGTGTGGATGGTGATGCCGGTTGGAGGACCGGGGCACCTGATTTTTAGAGCCGTCCACTACGGCTCCACGAAAGTTTATCCTCCAAGAGACTCGGCTAGTTTCTCAAGCACCCTTAGATAAAGATCTGGAAACTCTTTCCTGGTGCGCCTAAGAAACACACGAACGGTCATCGCGTCATCGTAACACCAAAAGTGGGTCACAAAAGCAACGATGTCCGCTAGTCGATCGTATTGGGGCCAGTCAACCACAGATCCCCAATCACTTGGATGGAAGAACTTTCCCGGATCTGATTCCAGCATCTGGTTGAATAAACACGAGATTGCCGGAACCCCATCGATCTTCACAACCCAGGAATTTGGAATAAACTCCCTGTCGTGAAAATATCGATAGGCATCGAGAGTTTTGATTCCTTCCTCGTTAGAATGAGGTCGAATCAGCTCATCGACAATCCGATGGATTTCTTTTGCCGCTGTCCGGTAAGAGATACTATTACCGGTTTTTGACAAAAGAAAAGCCCTTGCGAAACGGTTTTCCATCTTCTCTAGCAGATCCTCGATGGTTTTCACCTCCTTTCTTGGGAAAGTAATCCCACTCAATCAAACCAATTTGATGCGGCCTCCACCGCAATAAACCAGTATTGGTTGAGATGTTGCCAGACCACCTCCTTTTCGTTTAAAAAGCTAATTTTTAAGAACAATATAATGATAGCATATCCAGCCATAAGCTGTCAATAGCAACCAGTTAATATCAGCCAATTATGCGGTTTTTATGAACTTTTCATAGACCATTTTGGCGGCGTTGATGTCTTGGACGGCCAGGCCGGTGAAGTAGCTGATTACGATGCCAGAATCCAGTTTTAATCCGCCGATTGCGGCATCGCCGATGTTGGCCACGCGCCCATTGATTTGAGCAAAGTTGATTTCATTGTAATTCCCCTGTTCTAAAGCAAGTTTAAATTCCCCGCTTTTGCGGCATTGCTCCAGATTATCTGGCACAACCACTCCCCGCTTTAAAATTTCCCCGTCCAGTTGGGCAGTGCGGGAATCGCCACCCATAACGGAAATATAAACCCGTGACGGCAAATCCTTTAAAAAAAGAATCGGCTCGAGGGTAGGTACGGCTGTCAAAATTGCTTCCACACCCGAAATGCAAGCAGGAATGGAATCACAAAGAACAATATTATTAAACACCGAGTGTTCAATAATATCTTGTTTAAACTTTTCGCGATTCTCCGGCTTGCGGCTGAACACATTTATTGTCTTAACTCCAAATTCAATGGCGCATAGGGCTAGAGCTTTGGCGATCTTGCCTGTTCCAAGAACGGCGATGTTTTTTGCCTGCGGCGCGAAATACTTCATCCCCAAGACCCCGGCCGCGCCGGTTCTCATGTTGGTTATATACTCGGCGTCCAGCCCAACTTCAACCGCGTTTGACGCGGCGTCGTTATCCGGACTCAATCGTATTATCGCGGTCCTTTGGCCAAGCTTACCAGGTTGATCCGATGGTAACTCTTCTATAAACTTGTAACCGCTATAGCCCGGAATTTGCGCCGGCATCTTTAGAGTAAATTTACCCCGTTCATCAACATTTTCCTCGCGAGGCGGCATTACGGCGCTGCCGTTAGCATACATCACAAAGGCCTCATGGCAATTGGCCAAAAAATCAGCCGGAGAAAAATTTTTCTCTATAAAATCGGGAGGAATTTTTATCATGGCGGCATCTCCACTCTAAGATATAAAAAGAAAAAATAGAAGGGTTCCGTTGTTTAAACGGAACCCTATTTGCTTACCGACTTTGTTTGGGGGATCGCTCCTTTTGTTTTTCCAGATCAGATATCACCTGCTGGATATTGACCGCCTGTTCAATGGCGTTCTTAATTCCAGCAAAAC
>JACPHE010000028.1 GCA_016188765.1 Parcubacteria group bacterium
ATAGTTATTAGTTGTTGGTTTATTAGTTTCAAGTCTTAAAAAATATGAAAAAAATAATTGCGATATTTATAAGTTTGTTAACCTTAATAGCTGGATGGTCGGCTTCAACCCATGCTGATCAACCTTTGCCTCCTACTCCGCAAATGATGATGCAAAATTTAGAGGATAAAGCTTTAGGCACAGAACTACAACAGGAGATGCAGGGCTTGATGAATAGAATGATATCAGGTAATGGTTTGACCGACGAAGAAACAAATAAAATGATCGGCTATATGAATCAGTATCCCGGGCCTTATAATATGATGATGGGCCGGATGATGGCGCAAAATTTGGGCTGGGGCGAACGGCGAGATAATGCTTGGGGCATGATGAATTGGGCCAACTGGAGCGGCTGGTTTGGCGTATTCGGGTTTGTAATTTCTTTGATATGGTTGGGAATTGGTATTTTGATCTTAATCTGGCTGGCCCAAAAAGTTCTGGGTAAAAAATAAACACCGCAAATTAAGGCAAGTTTTTCGTTTTCGCCAGCTCGTGCTGTTTGAGACGCAGTCAGCGGAGGCGAGTTCATGAGCCAGAAAACGGAAACTTGCCGCAAAATGAGCAAATGGAAAATTCAACCAAATATATTTGCCCCATGCACCCGGAGATTGCGTCCGAAAAGCCGGGTTTGTGTTCGGAATGCGGTATGACACATATAAATCAAAAAGCAAATCTCAAAAAACAAAAATCAAACCACAATGACCACGAAATAGATAAACATGCCGGGCATTCCACAAATATCTTTAAAGCCAAATTCTGGGTGAGTTTGATTTTATCCGTTCCCATAGTGGCTTATTCCGATATCGTTGGGACACTGCTCCATGGGCAGGCGCCGGCTTTCCCCGGATCAAAATATCTCCCGTTCCTGCTGGCTTCCATTGTTTTCTTTTACGGCGGTTGGATATTTATCGCCTCGGCCTGGCGGGAACTAAAGGCGCGCCTGCCCGGCATGATGACACTGATCGCTCTCGCTATCTCAGTGGCCTATCTTTACAGCGTCGCGGTTGTTTTTCTGGGTCAAGGAGAAACGCTTTTTTGGGAATTAGCGACTTTAATTACAGTGATGCTGTTGGGACACTGGCTGGAAATGCGCGCCGTCTCCGGCGCGCAGAGCGCGCTCAAAGAATTGTCCAAGCTCTTGCCGGACACGGCTGAAGTTATCAGAAACGGACACACTGAAACAATTTCGCTGGCCGAACTTAAAAAAGACGATCTGGTTTTGGTAAGGCCGGGCGGCAGAATCCCGGCCGACGGCGCGGTAACAGAGGGAATTTCTGATATTGATGAGGCCATTGTCACCGGCGAATCAAAACCCGTCACCAAAAAAGCGGGTGATGGAGTTGTTGCCGGCGCCACTAATGGAGACGGCTCGCTCAAAATTAAAGTGACTAAAATCGGGAATGAAACATTTTTGGCTGGCGTGATGCGCCTGGTGGCCGAAGCGCAGGCCTCCAAATCGCGCCTGCAGATTCTTTCCGATCGCGCGGCCTATTATTTAACCGTCATCGCGGTGGTAACCGGCGGCGTTACTCTGGCCGCCTGGCTGGCTCTGGCCGATCCGGCTTTTGCCGTCAACCGCATGGTAGCGGTGTTAGTTATCGCCTGCCCCCACGCCTTGGGCTTGGCTATCCCCTTGGTGGCTTCTATTTCCACTACCAAAGCCGCGCGGAACGGTTTTCTAGTGCGACAACGGCTGGCACTGGAAGCGGCGCGCGGCGTGGATATTGTTCTTTTTGATAAAACCGGAACCCTCACCAAGGGCAAGTTCGGCGTTGACAGGATCATACCCGCGAATCAATTTAGCGAAACGGAGGTGCTCTACTACGCCGCGGCCGCCAACAGTCACTCCGAACATCCCTTGGCCAAAGCGATAGTTTTAGAAGCGCGCCAAAGAAATATTGATCTCGCACAAATAAAAAACTTCCGGCGGATAGCCGGCAAGGGCGTGGAGGCGGAAATTGAAAACGCAAAAATAACCGTGGGCAGTTTGTCTCTGGCGGAAGAACTTGGCATCGCCTACAACGAAGACATGAAAAAAGAAATTAAAATTCTGGCCCAACAAGGAAAAAGCCTAAACGCCGTCGTCAAAGACGGATTGCTGGCGGGCGTCCTGGCGCTCGCTGATGTTATTCGCGAAGAGTCGCGAGAGGCCGTAAAAAACCTTAAAAACATGGGTATCAAAACCGCCATGATCACCGGCGATTCCGAAGAAGTAGCACAGAGCGTGAGCCAGGAACTCGGCATTGATGAGTATTTTTTCCGCGTCCTGCCGCATCAAAAATCAGAAAAAGTTAAAGAACTTCAAAAACGCGGCCTTAAGGTCGCGATGGTCGGTGATGGCGTTAACGACGCGCCGGCCCCGCGACATCGCCAAAATCATCCGGCTTTCAAAACTAACCTATGTCAAAATGGTGCAAAACCTTTTCTGGGCCACGGGTTATAATGTAATTGCCCTGCCTCTGGCCGCCGGGGTTTTGGCCTTCAAAGATATATTGCTCCAACCGGCTTTGGCCGCCCTGTTTATGTCGCTTTCTACGGTTATTGTGGCCGCGAATGCCGTCCTGTTAAAAAATAAAAAGCTGTGATGCAAAAGAAATTGCTTCTGACTACAATTATAATCGGCCTCGTTGGTTTTGCTGACGCTTTTTATCTTACGGTTAAACATTATAGCCAAAGCTCAATTTTCTGTTCCGTGCTTAATAACGGTTGTGATTTGGTAACATCAAGCCGTTACTCCGCTTTTGGGGGCGTTCCGATTGCTTTGATTGGAACAATTTACTATGCATTTATTGTGCTTCTGGCCGCATTATTATTCCGCCAACCGTCAAGCCAAACTGTTAAACTGCTACTTTTGGTTTCTTCGCTCGGTTTCTTGTTTTCGTTATGGCTTTTATATCTCCAGATTTTTGTTATTAAAGCTCTTTGTTTCTACTGTATAATTTCAGCCGCCACATCCACGCTGATTTTTATTATTAGTTTAATTTATTCGTTAAAAAACAATAAAAATGAACATCAAACTTATTGAATGGGTCTTGCGAATCTCGGTGGCCGGAGAATTTATTGGCCACGGCGTTTTTGCCTTGCAGGGCAAAAAGGACTGGATCGGCTGGTTTGCCCAATTTGGCGTTTCTGACACGGGAGTAGCAACACAATTGCTTTTTCTTGTCGGGATCATAGATATCGCCCTGGCTATTTTGATTTTGATTAAACCAATTCGCCTCGCGCTTTTATGGATGGTGTTCTGGGGTTTTTGGACGGCGCTATTGCGTCCGATAGTCGGCTTGCCGGTTTGGGATTTTATTGAACGCTGGGCTAACTGGGGCGCGCCGCTGGCGTTATATATACTGATAAAAAACAGAAAAACAAATTAAAAAAGAATTTATCAAGCCCGTTTTTTAGTTTTCGCAGCGAGAGTGTCCGATCCGCAATGTTGCATTGCGGGAGTTCTTGAGCCAGAAAATAAAAAACGGGCGCATAAATTATGTTTAATCTAACAAATAAAGTGGCCTTGGTAACCGGAGCTATGCGGGGCATGGGCAAGGCAGACGCGCTGGCGCTCGCGGCCCAAGGCGCCAAGGTGGTGGTAACCGATATTGATTTGGCGGAATGCCAAAAAGTCGCGGTTGAAATTAAAAACAACGGCGGTATGGCGGCGGCTTTTAAAATGGATGTTTCCGATAAAACGGAAGTTGATCATGTGTTTGACGAAACGATAAAGGCATACGGCCGTTTGGATATTTTGGTAAACAACGCCGGCGTGTATAACCCTAAACCGGCGTTGGAAATAACCGAGGAGGAATGGGAACAAGTAATTCATATCAATCTTAAAGGCCAATTTCTCTGCGCCCAGCGCGCGGCCAAAGAAATGGCTAAAAACAAATGGGGGCGAATAATCAATATAGCATCCATTGCTTCGGGCCAAGTGGGCGTGGGCATCGCCGGAGGAGCACATTACACCGCTTCCAAAGGCGGCATAATTGGCTTAACTGAAACACTCGCCGTGGAATGGGCGCCGCTGGGTATAAATGTAAACGCCATCGGCCCGGGCGCCATAGATACGCCCATGAGCAGATCCACCAGAATGACACCAGAACAATTTCAAGCGTTCTTGGACGCAAAGGTGCCGTTAAAAAGAATCGGCCGACCCGAAGAAATAGCCGCGCTGGTGGTCTTTTTGGCCTCGGAAGAGTCCAGTTACATAACCGGCTCCACCTTCTTTGCCGACGGGGGTTGGCTGGCGGCCTAAGAATCAAAGAAATCATATAAGTGTGTTTTTCTGTTTTCGCAGCGAAAGTGTTCGATCCGCCAGGCCGCCTGGCGGGAGTTCTTGAGCCAGGAAACTGAAAAACACACTGATTAAATTTATGAAAAAGGTGCTCTGGGAAATTGCAATATCATTGGCCATTGTCTTGATTCCCACATTTTTTATTTACCGGCGCTTGGCCGGAACAGAATCATTTTGGAACGCGCAATTTTTGTGGAGCGTCGGGCTCATAACATGCTGGATTATAGTCGCGTCCGGCTACTATCATCAGGGCTGGCTGGTTAGGTCCAAACGAAGGGCCGACGATGTTTCCGTGGTTTTACCGATAGCCGTCTTTTTTGTGCAGTGCATTCTCTTTGTAAAGGGCATATATTACCGCGACTGGTCACTGGTGGGCGGCGCGCTCTTGGTAAATTCCGGTGTGGTGTTTAGCTTGTCTCAAATAATCAGAGTGCGGAGAAGGAGAAAATAATAAAAACCGTCCCGAGCGTAGCCGCGAGGGACGGTTTTAAAATTGTGAGGTGTTCACTTTTTAATCCCTTCTTCTTTGAGGTACTCCATCAACCCACTCACGCCACTCGCCGCGCGGAACTTCTTTTTCAAAATGTTCCCGCTTGATGCCGTTTTGCCTGTCGGGCGGCAAAGTATTCCACCAGTTGTTGGCGGCGCGGTTAGCGCGTTCGTCCAAACTGGTGCCTTTTTCGGAAACCGGTGTGTTATTCATCCATCATCACCTCCTTATCAATAACTTGCCCTGGTTGACACTGACAATCCGGGCACATCTGGAAGTTAACACGAAGGATTCTCTCCACAAATGCGGCCCTCATTCGGTCTCTGATGCTCACCCACATCCCCCTGGAGTTGCGATAGCGCCTACAATGTGGACATTGGATAGCGGTAACATCCTCGGCAACTACCCCATTTGAAATTTGAACCACCTCCTTTCAAATTAAAGAACATATTTATTGAATTATAACACCACTACAGATTCGGCTCAATCAATTTCTTACAGTGTGCAATATCTGATTTTGCACACTTTTTTGTCTGTTCAATTTAGATTCATTTCATCTTCTCGGCCTCTTGGCTCAAATACTTTTTCATCTTGGCTATGGTTTCTTTCATCTTATCAAGAAATATGGTCACTCTTAACCTAACACTTTCATTTGGAGAAAACAGGGCTGTTTCCAGTTCACTTAACTGACCCTGCAAAAGCACGGCCAGTTTATCTATGTCTCTCGCTAAAATAACGCCATAAGCGCCTCTCGTCTCTTTTTTAGCTAAATAATACCAGCCGCCTAACCCCAGGCCGGCGCCAATTAGTAACACCATCATCAAGGCGATTTCAAACCAGCCCAATTCAATAAAACCAAAGCTAATAACACTTTCTGGTTTTACTTTTACGGCCGACCCCTTGGTGGGATAACTCACGGCGCCTCGGCCATCGCGAGAGCTAAATAATAATTGATACTGCCCCACAGCTAGCTTTTGGCTGATCGTAAACTTCCAAGTTCCGGAACCGTCAACATTGGCTTCTCCCGAAAAAACTTCTTGATTTTTATTATTAATTATTTTGGCATCAATATAACCATTAGCCACCGCCCGCCCTGAAGCGAAAATATCCTGGCCTTGAGCAATACTAGCCGTAACAAAATCAACTACTGGCAAGGGCAGAGGTAAAATCTCAAATTCTAGATCGCTCTCGATACTATTCCCAGCAAAATCTAACACCCGCACTACTAAGCGATGTTTACCGGGTGATTGAGGTAACAACTTAAGAAATGCCGAAGTCGTTGACGCCGTAATGTCTTTACCATCCACCAGTGTTTTAACCGATTCTACTCCCGAAAGCGCGTCTTGGGCTGTAAACCTAATTTCGGGCGTGGGGTTATCACTGACAGAATTATCTATTTTAATTTCAAAGGGCAAAGGCGTTGTGGTATCTAAAGAAACTTTATAATGCGTGGTTTCGCCCCAGCCACGATTATTTCTAAAACGCACATGCACATACCAAATACCTTCTTTGAGTACACCCAAATTTTTACAGGTAAAAAGTTCTTTCTCGGCCGGTGCTGGAATAGTATTGGGGTTGTTGTTTAGAACCACCGCCACCTGAGTCACATCTTCGGGCACATTCCAAAGAACAATCGTTTCACCCACCGTACTATACCATTTGGTTTGATCGGGATATAAAGGCACCCGCTCT
>JACPHE010000029.1 GCA_016188765.1 Parcubacteria group bacterium
CATTGGCCGTTGACATCATTTTTCCAAGAAGAGTGGTCGGCATCAAAATTTATTTTTTGAAACAGCAGGGGCAATGCCGCCAAATCCTTAATAAGCGGCGGATGTTCGGGATTAAGCCGCATATCTTGTTGGGTTAAATAAGAATACCCGGCCGAAATATGAGGCGATTCGTCGGTGGTTATGGCATCATCCTTAACTGAAAAAATAGCCAAGGCCACCGCTCCGGCTATTATCAAAACCGCCAGTAAGTTGGATTTAGACTTGAACATGGTTCTTTTATTTCTAATTCTACCATAAATTTATGGTATAATTTGCCTATGGATACCGAGCAAAATAAAACTCCAGAGGTTGCGCCCAATGGGCCAATAGAAGCGGTGCCGGAGACAACTGGCGGCGTAGAATCCGCGCCGGCGCCAGAGGTAGAAGCGAGTCCAGAACAAACAATGGACGGACAAGAAGTTGTGGTAGAAAACGGAGAAATATATCAAGCGCCGCCGCATGACGATCTGGGAGACGACACGCAGTCGCACGCGGAACGGCTCGCGCCTTTGCCCGAAGAAGAAAAATTATGGCAGCTAAAACTGCTGGCCCGCGACCACAGTTTGGAAAAGGCCATAGCCGTGATAAAAAAAATGAACGACCCGTGGCTGGAAGATAAATTTCACGACGATTTAATGGACGATGTTGAATGGCGGAAACAATTGGAGGCGTTGGGGAAAATAGAACGGTTATGAAATGACAAATTCCCAAGCTCAAATGTCAAATCAAATCCAAATTATCAGATGACAAATTTTTAGATTTTGGGTTTAGACATTTATTTGTCATTTGGGTTTTATCATTAGTCATTTTTTGAGATGCCTGACCTTTTAAGGACTTTTTTGTTAAGTGTTTTTTTGCTGATTCTGCTGGGCGCAGTCGGTTTTGTGATTTTTATAATTGTTTCCAGTTCCATAAAAAAGCGCGGCCGAGTGGCTCGAGGTCTTAATATGGAACTTTTTTTAATCTTGGTGCCGCAAGACGAATACTTGGCCGAATCGGCGCAAAAACCCAAAACCGATAAGGAATGGGTCCAGCCTATGGAGCAATTATATTCTGTTTTTTCGGCTATGGTGGAAAAGGGCCGTTGGCGAATTTTTGAATTCGGCCAGCCCTATCTGGTATGGGAGATCGCTTATGTGAGTGACGAAATTAGATTTTATGTTTCCGTGCCGTCTCGTTACCGCGAAATGCTTATTCGCGCGGTACATTCGGTTTCTCCCGAAGCCGTTATAGAACCCGTGCCCGACTACAATATCTTCACCCCGGCTGAAAACGGCGGCGGCGTGGCGGCTTCGTATGTTATGACCGGCCGAAATTCTTTATTGCCGGTGAGAACCTATCAGACCATGGAAGTTGACCCTTTAAGCGAACTCGCCACCCATTTTTCCAAATTAAGCCCGGGTGAAAGCGCGGTGATGCAGGTTTTAATGCGGCCCTCGCCTAAAAAATTTAATCGGCTGGCTTTGAAAGTAACCAAGAAAATGCAGGAGGGCATGTCTTTTGAAAAGGCCTATCACGACGCCGTCAAAGCGGTTATTGTGCCTCATAAAGTAAAGCAGGAAAAAACCAACCCGGTCTTGACGCCGCAAGATCAGGAAACTATCAAGGCCATCGAAAACCATGCCATCAAACAAAACTTTGAGGTTAATATCCGTCTGGTGGCATCCGCGCCCACCCCAGAACGAGCCCAATTGATTTTAACCGATTTTGAAAGCGCTTTTAATCAGTTTAATTCTCCCAATCTAAATTCGTTTTCCCGCAGCCCGGAAAAACTTAAGGATGTTGTTTTTGAATTCAGTTTCCGGCTGTTCGACGAAAAAAGAAAAATAACCTTAAGTTCCGAAGAACTGGCCAGTATTTACCATTTGCCTCACGCCGGGTTAAAAGTTCCTAAAATCAAATGGCTAAAGGCCCGAGCCGCCCCCGCGCCCTGGGGCATGAACGATGGGCCGTATCTGGGCTGGAACGAATACCGCTCCCAGCAAACTATAGTCCGCATCGCACCCGAAGACCGCCGCCGCCATGTTTATATTATCGGCCAAACCGGCACCGGCAAATCCACCTTGCTTCAGGAAAATATCAGGCAGGATGTGGAAATGGGCCATGGCTTATGCGTGGTGGATCCCCATGGCGATTTGGTGGAATATACTCTGGCTCACATACCCCAGCATCGCTGGAAGGATGTGGTGCTGTTTGACCCGGCCGATCTGGAACGGCCCTTGGGCATAAATATGCTGGAGGCCGCGAGCGTTGAAGAACGGGATTTTGTGGTTCAGGAAATGATGTCTATTTTCTACAAGTTGTTCCCGCCCGAAACTATGGGCCCGATGTTTGAACACAACATGCGAAACGCCATGCTCACCTTAATGGCCGATCCGGAAAACCCCGGGACTTTGGTGGAAATCCCCAGGATATTTACCGACAAGGATTTTCAAAAAAGAAAAGTGGCCCAAGTAACCGATCCGGTGGTGCGGGCGTTTTGGGAAAAAGAAATGGCCCAAACCAGTGATTTTCATAAATCAGAAATGCTGGGCTATTTAATTTCTAAAGTCGGCCGGTTCATAGAAAATTCCATGATGCGAAACATTATCGGGCAGGCCCGAAGCGGCATAAATTTTGCCGACATAATGAACAACCGGAAAATCCTTTTAGCCAATCTTTCCAAGGGCAAGGTGGGCGAGGTCAACGCTAATCTGCTGGGCCTAATGATCGTGGGCAAGCTTCAATTGCATGCTATGCGGCGGGCTTATATGAGCGAATCTCTATCGCCACTATTTTGTCGGAGGCGCGAAAATACCGACTGGATTTAACCATGGCGCATCAATTTATCGGGCAACTGACTGATAAAATAAAAGGCGCTGTTTTTGGCAATGTGGGCACTATGATTATGTTTCGGGTAGGCGTGGAAGACGCCGAATTTTTAAAACCCCAATTAGCGCCCATATTCGGCCCGCGCGATCTTATTAATTTAGACAACTATCACTGTTATGCTAAACTTATGGTCAAAGGCCAGACCTCGCGGCCTTTTAATATGCGCACTTATCCGCCGGTTCAGGGAAATTCCGAAACGGCCAAGGTGGTTAAAAATCTTTCCCGCATGGCTTACGGTCAAGAAAGAGAATTGGTGGAGCAAGAGATATTGGCCCGGGCTAAATTGGGTGTAAGTTTAGAACAAACCCAACCACAGAGTGAGCCGAGGTTTAACCTATAACATAATCCAAATAATCCGAATTTATCCTAATGCCCCAAATCGCGTCAGACGCGACAAATAAAACCCATTCGGAGCATTCGCTCGCCTCGCTGAAGCTTTGGCGAAGCGGGGATAAAATTCGTAGATTGGGATTATTTAAATGAATTTTACAAAAAAAGACGCTTTACTGGCGCCAAGTGTTGGTTTTTTGGTG
>JACPHE010000031.1 GCA_016188765.1 Parcubacteria group bacterium
GGCCGCGCTAAAAAACAAAACAGCCAGCACAATGGTAGACACAAAAAGAAATTTCTCGGCGCCTCTTTTAGTGTGATGGAATTCTCCTTCACCGCCAAAGGCGCCGGAAAGCCCGCCACTCTGCTGTTGAAGCAAAATGACCGCGCCCAGCAAAATTCCCAAGACGACTTGTATAATATTTATAAGCACTTTAACGGCAAAAACCTTGCCTTTTTCGGGTTATCTAAGAAGAGAATCTATTATATGTGTTAACGAGGATTGTTATGCTGTTAAACATAATAGCGGTTGACTGAATATAAGTCAACCGCGTAAGACAACTTTGACCATTAAACCCAGTCGCCGATTATTTGCGTGTATTTTCTTATATAAACATCCTTTGTACTTTTCAAGTTAACCGCACTCCCAATAGGTTTAATGAATGAGGCGACTGTCAAAGTTGCTCTATGCGGTCAACAATAAAAAATCGCGCACCCGCCCGGTGTGCGCGATTGTTCCCCCCATACTGCACTTACTTTTTCGGCACAATCGGCTCCGGCAACCGGATGTATCCGGTTTCGGTGAAGACCATGTCGAACCCCGACTCGTTGAAGCATCCCTTGCCATAGATGCATCGGTTCAGATTCGGCCTTTCCGCGTTCGGTTCCATCGCCACATGGACCCGAAAGAACTTGTCGTCGTGGAGTTGGGCGACAAACGACTTGAGTGACTCGATCTTCCGCCACCTGTTGGTGTTGGTAATGTCCGCAAGCGGGCACACCATGAGACCCCCAGGAGTGCGAATGACCTCATAGACCTTGCCGTTTTCCACCTCTGCTACCACTGCCGCTTCTACCGTAACCGATACAACCCCCGGCTGCGCTTCAACTTTGCTTGCCTTCATGATTGAAACTCCCCTTTTTCAATCCGCCTACCCTTGCTGCTGCCCATCGCGTCTGACGCGATGGATTGGTTGTGTACCCTCACAACCTTGTGTGGGACATGCCCGACTACCCTCCTTTCCGTCCCGGCATAGAATCATAGAATCAAAAAACACCTATTACTTTATTAAAGTTGTTAAAATAATTGGGGGCGGGAAATACTGGTGGGGATTGCCAATAATTCCCTTGTCCCTCTAATCCATGGCTTTGAGGTAAGCCCCCACGGCTTTGCTGGTGGGGGATATTAAGGTACTAGTTTATTTAAATTTACACTCCAAACTTTATCGTGTCAAGGTCTTCTGACGGTGTAGTTTTCTATGATAGCTGATGGCGAAGCGGTGGGCTTCGTCCCTAATGGCTTGGAAAAGATGTTTTAGGGATTGTCCGAATTTTTGGGCGAGCACTGGTTCTGGCCTTTCCGGCAGATAAATTTCCTCCAATCTTTTTGCCAGCGAGACGGTTTTTATTTTTCTCCGCCCCAGGGCCGCCAGTGCCGCGTTCAATTGGCCTCGACCGCCGTCTATAATTATAAGTTGCGGCAGAGACCATTCAGAGTGCGTGAATCGTCTGGTTACGACTTCAGCCATCATAGCCGGATCATTGGCCCCGATTACTGTTTTTATTTTAAATTTGCGGTATTGACTTTTATTGGGACAATACGAACCATCGGGCTGGAGCTCAAAAACCACCATAGAACCCACGGCCTCTTGGCCGTGGATATTGGAAATATCGTAGGTTTCTATTCTTTGGGGGTTGGATTTGAGTCCCAACAATCTAAAATCTGGCTGGTCGTCTTTGAAAATAGCGGGGGAGAGTTCCTGTTTATCCGTCAGCACATGGGCGTGTTTTAACACCTCGTCCATGTTGATTATTTGTTTTTTAAGTTCTTGGGCTCGCTCAAAATTTTGATTTTTGATCTCGGTTTTGATTTCTTTCTTCAGTCCTTTTAGCAGAATCTGACTGCGGCCCGATAGCACGGCTTTTATGGCTTTCATATTTTGCCTATATTCTTTTAGCATGAGAGCGCGATCGCTGGCTCGTGCTAAGTCGGTTGATTTGAGACAGCAGAAAATCAAACATCGTCCCATATATCCGTTGAGACATTTGGTCTGATGTTTTTGCTTGCAGGTGCAGTAGGGAAAGATACCGCGCAAAAGATGGAGGGTTTTTCTAACGGCGGTGCCGTCGGTGAAAGGACCTACATAATTTCTAATTTCTAATTTTAAATTTCTAATTGGCTGATGGGTCAGGATTATTTTAGGATATTCTTCTTGGGTAAAGCCCACAAACAGATAATTCTTGCTGTCGCGCATCAGCACATTAAACTTGGGCTTGTGTTTTTTAATAAGCTCGGATTCTTTTATCAGCGCCTCAATTTCGGAGTCGGTTTTTAATATTTCAACATCAGCTATCTCGGTCAGCATTTTAACTTTAGCCGCGCTAGAAAACTTAGCGCCTTTTTGGAAGTAGCTTTTAACCCGGTTTCTTAAATTTCCGGCTTTGCCGATATAAATTATCTGGCCTGCTTTATCTTTAAAAAAATACACCCCCGGCGAGGTCGGTAATTTAGTTAGTTTTTTGGTAGTTGACTCCATTATTTTATTGTGCTAATAATAGAATCAATTACCGTCCCAGGCAAGTTCTTTATACAAGTTTTTTATAAAGGAGTCAGCATGGACCCTGCTGAATACTACAGAGCACCAGGTATTCCCATATTTGGTCCTTAAAGAATAACCACTCCCCAGACGTCCGACATCTGGGGAGTTTTATGTTAGAATATTTAATATATTTTTAAATTAAAATTTATGAGGAAGGATTCTTTTGCAAACGGTGAGTTTCACCATATTTATAATCGAGGTGTTGATAAAAGAAACATATTTTTAGGCCCCGGTGATTTAGATCGTTTCCTTGAAAGTATTAAATTTTTTAACTCAACCGAGCCGATTGGTAGTATAAGAGATATAAAGGAATTACTGGCTAATTCCCAGACGTCCGACATCTGGGAAAAGCGGAAAAGACTAGTTGATATTGTTTGTTATTGCTTAAATCCCAATCACTACCATTTACTTTTACTTCAACATGTTAATAATGGTATAAGCGAGTTTATAAAAAGGTTGGGTGGTGGCTATACAAAATTCTTTAACGAAAAACATGACAGGAGCGGTGTTCTTTTTCAGGGAAAGTTTAAATCAATAAGGATAAGTTCAAATGAGTATCTTTTACATTTAAGCTCGTATATCAATCTGAACAATCAGATAAAAGGTAACCCTTCGAGGTTAAGTAAATCTAGTTGGGATGAATTTGTTAATCCAAAAGATGTAATAGAAAATTTTTGTCATAATAAAGAGATAATTTTGGGACAATTTAATGATGGAAGCAAATATAAAACCTTTGCTTTAGATGCTTTAGAGGATATACTGGAAAGAAAGAATAGAGATAAAAATTTTGGGAATCTATTTTTGGAATAGTAATTCCCAGACGTCCGACGTCTGGGTGTACTCGTGTCTTTGACTAATAAGCCCGCCGACATAATGTCGGCGGGCTTATCTTTTTTATCGATTATTTTATCACAAGCATATCTTCCAGGCGGTTCACGCGCCGCTCCAGATTTTTGATTTGGTCACTATGTTGGCGTGTTATTTTTTTATTTTTCCTAGAAGTTATAGATTTTCTCTTGGTCATAATACCTTATAGTTTTGATATATAATTTACCGTTTATGTCTGATCAAAATTACATAAAAATTCGCGGAGCCAGGGTCCACAATCTCAAAAATATCAGCTTGGATATACCTAAAAACAAGCTGGTGGTGATTACCGGCCTGTCCGGTTCGGGCAAGTCCTCGCTGGCTTTTGATACTTTATACGCCGAGGGCCAGCGGCGGTATGTGGAATCGCTCTCGGCTTACGCCCGCCAATTTTTGGGTGTGATGGACAAGCCCGAGGTAGATAGCATTGATGGCTTGTCTCCGGCCATATCCATAGACCAAAAAAGTGTTTCCAAAAATCCCCGTTCCACCGTAGGCACAATCACCGAAATTTATGATTACCTGCGGCTGTTGTTTGCCCGCGCGGGCGTGCCTCATTGCCCCAAGTGCGGCCGGTTGGTGGCTAAACAAAGCCCCAGCCAAATCACCGATCAAATTTTAAAAAAACCCGAGGGCGTCTCCCTGGTTATTTTAGCTCCGCTTATAAAAGATCAAAAAGGCGAGCATAAAAACATTATTCAAAAACTATCCGATAGCGGTTACGCCCGGGTTAGGGTGGACGGCGAAATATACAAAATAGAAGACGCGCTTAAGCTTAATCTGGAAAGATACCAACGGCATTCGCTGGAGGCCGTGGTGGATCGCGTTACGATTGAATCCGACCCCGACTTGCGCTCCCGCCTATCGGAATCGGTGGAACAGGCCCTGCGTCTGGGCGACGGTTTGATGATTGTTGCCAGATCAAACGGGATCAATGGGAGAAAGGGGATGAAAGGAGACGAGCTCTTTTCCGAAGCGTTGTCGTGCGCTTATTGCGGCCTCAATTTTCCCGAAATTGAGCCGCGATCATTTTCCTTCAATAGCCCGCACGGCGCCTGCCCGCACTGCACCGGTCTCGGTCACACCTTGGAGATTGACCCCGATTTAGTGTTTCCCAATAAAAATCTGACTTTGGCGGAAGGCGCCATTAAGCCCTGGGCCGCCGCCTCGCATCGCGTAGGTTACCAGGGTTGGTATTGGAGTATTGTGGAGGAGCTCGCCCGCAAATACGGCTTTTCGGTTTCTCGTCCGGTTAAAGATCTGGAGCCGAAAGTTTTGGATTTGATTCTTTGGGGCGATAAAGATAAAGACGGCGATTTTGAAGGAGTCGTTCCCAATTTGCTGCGCCGTTACAAAGATACTGAATCCGAATTTACCCGCGCGGAGATTGAACGATATATGATAGAGAAAATTTGTCCGGTTTGCAACGGCGCCCGACTAAAACCCGAAGCGCTGGCGGTTAAATTCTTGGGGCAAAATATCAGTTTCGTGTCTAATTTATCCATGGGCGACTGCAGCGCATTTTTTTCTGATATTAAAAAGGGCTCGCTGAACCAATCCGAACATAAAATCGTCCAGCCGATCATAAAAGAGATATTGAACCGGCTGGAATTTTTGCTGAATGTTGGTTTGGATTACCTTACTCTTTCCAGATCGTCGGCCACGCTTTCCGGAGGCGAAGCCCAGCGGATCCGCTTGGCCACGCAGATCGGCTCCGGCCTCACGGGCGTGTTGTATATTTTAGACGAGCCCTCCATTGGGCTTCATCAGCGCGATCAAGACCGGCTTATAAAAACGCTTAAGCATTTGCGCGATATTGGCAACACCGTAGTGGTGGTGGAGCACGACGAACAGACCATCGCTAGCGCCGATTGGGTGGTGGATGTGGGGCCGGGGGCGGGCAAACATGGCGGGCGGATTGTATTTGAGGGCACGCCGGCGCAATTAAAAAAGTCAAATTCTATAACAGGGGAATATTTGTCGGGTAAAAAAAAGATAACAGCCGATAAGTCCAACCCGCTACGCCGGAGCGTTAGCGGGGCGAGTAGGACCAATACGACCGATAAGCAAAATTATTTAATTGTAAAAGGCGCTCGGGAAAATAATCTTAAAAATATTACGGTAAAAATTCCGCTGGGCCGGTTTGTGGGGGTAACGGGCGTTTCGGGTTCGGGCAAGTCCAGTTTGGTCAACGATATTTTGGCCAAGTTTTTACTGCAAAAGTTTTACGGCGCCAAAGATAATCCGGGCAAGTTTAAAGAGATTGCCGGCTGGGAAAATCTGGACAAGGTCGTAGTGGTGGATCAAAGCCCCATTGGCCGCACGCCCCGCTCTAACCCCGCCACCTACACCGGTTGCTTCGGCGCGGTGCGAGACCTTTTTGCGGCCACGCGCGAGGCCCAAATCCGCGGCTTCGGGCCGGGACGATTTAGTTTTAATGTAAAAGGCGGGCGCTGCGAGGTTTGCGAAGGGCAGGGCGTGCGCAAAATAGAAATGCATTTTCTGCCGGATGTTTATGTGGAATGCGAAGAATGCCACGGCACCCGCTATAACAGGGAATCGCTGGAGGTTTTGTATAAAAATAAAAATATAGCCCAGGTTTTAAAGATGCCGGTGGAAGAGTCCCATGAATTTTTTAAAAATATTCCAACTCTTAAACATAAACTGGACACCCTTTTAAAGGTTGGTTTGGGCTATATGGAACTAGGCCAGCCGGCTACCACGCTTTCGGGCGGCGAAGCCCAGCGGATTAAACTAGCCACAGAATTGTCTCGACGCGATACCGGGAAAACACTTTATCTTTTAGACATCTTTTGGACGAGCCCACCACCGGTTTGCATTTTGACGACATCAAAAAACTTTTGAGCGTTCTGCATTTATTGGTGGAAAAAGGGAATACCGTCTTAGTTATTGAACACAACTTGGATGTTATCCGCACGGCCGATTGGATTATTGATCTGGGCCCGGAAGGCGGCCATGGGGGAGGCCAAGTAGTGGCCGAGGGCACGCCGGTTGAAATTGCTAAAAACAAGACCAGCTATACCGGTCGGTTCCTTTGACTTGACAGGGCTTAGGGGTAGTATATAGTGTTAATTGTTCCTTAAATACGGGTTGGATATATAAGTGGGGGCAATCTCCCCCTGTTCCTTCTTTTTTATCCAGCCCCGAATAAAGGCCTCGCGCGTCTTTCGTTGTTGCTCTTGCTTCCCTCCCAGCAAAGCAATTATGGCCCGCGCGAGGCCTTATTTTTTTACCAAGAAACTCACCCCTCTTGACCGCGGTTTTAAGAATTGCTAACATTATCAATCACATAGTAAGAGTGATAATAGCATAATCCAAATAATCCGAATTTATCCTAATGCCCCAAATCGCGTCAGACGCGACAAATAAAACCCATTCGGAGCATTCGGATACAATTTGTAGATTGGGATTATTATTTATATGTTTAAAATAAAACCTTTAGGTGATAGGGTTCTGATTGAACCCATGTCTAAAGAAGAAAAAACCAAGTCGGGCATATATTTGCCCGAAACAGTGGACAAAGAACGGCCCGAACAAGGCAAGGTTTTAGCGGTGGGCGAAGGTAAAACAAACAACGAGGGCAAGTTAATAAAACCCTCGGTAAAGAAAGGGGATGTGGTGCTTTTTACCAAATACGGCCCCAATGAAATAAAGGTTGACGGCAAAGAATATTTGATAGCGAGGGAAGACGATATTCTCGCGGTATTGGAATGATTACTACGAAGTTACGAATTAATACGAACGTACGAATCTGCTCATTCGTAATTTCGTAGATATTCGTAGTTCGTAGTATAACAAATAAACACATGAGTAAGCAGATACTTTTTAACGAGAACGCCCGAACGGCGATGCGGCGGGGGATTGATAAACTGGCCGAAGCCGTAAAGATGACTTTAGGGCCCAGAGGCCGGGCGGTGGTTTTGGAAAAGTCCTACGGGGCGCCGCAGGTGACTTTTGACGGTGTTACTGTGGCCAAAGAAATTGAACTTGCCGACAAATACGAAAATTTGGGCGCGGAATTTATTAAACAAGCCGCGGACAAAACCAACACCAATGTGGGAGACGGCACCACCACCGCCGTGGTTTTGGCGCAGGCCATGATCAAAGCGGGCGAGGATTCCATCAATAAAGGCGGTTTTAATGTTATCCAGTTGGCGGGCGAATTAAAGGAAGCCAGCGAGGCGGTTATAAAATCGTTGGAGGCCCAGAAGGAACTTATTAACGATAATAAAAAAATACAGGAAGTGGCCACGCTTTCTTCCAAGGATTCGGTAATCGGCAAACTGATCGCCGAAGTGGTGGACGAGGTCGGTAAAGACGGAGTTATTTCGGTAGAGGATTCCAATACCATCGGCAGCGCCCATGAAATCGTGGAAGGCATGCAGTTTGACCGCGGTTATATTTCGCAATACATGGTTACCAATGCCGAAAGAATGGAGGCGGTTTACGAGAATCCGCCTATTTTGATAACCGACAAAAAAATCTCGGCCTTAAACGAATTCTTGCCGCTTTTGGAAAAACTGGCGAAGTCCGGAAAAAAGAACTTGGTGATAATTGCCGAAGATATTGAAGGCGAATCGCTGGCGACATTAGTGGTTAATAAAATCAGAGGCACTTTTAACGCTTTGGCGGTTAAAGCGCCCGGTTTTGGCGACAGAAGAAAGGAGATGTTGGAAGATATCGCTATTTTGACCGGCGGGGAAGTGGTGAGCGAGGAAAAGGGTTTGCGGCTGGATTCGGTGGGCTTGGAAGTTTTGGGCGAGGCCAGACGGGTGGTGGCAACCAAAGAGAATACCACTATTATTGGCGGCTCGGGCAAGAAAGCGGAAATAGAAAAAAGAGTAAAACAAATCAAAACGCAAATAGAAGACAGCACTTCGGATTTTGATAAAGAAAAATTGCAGGAACGGTTGGGCAAGCTTTCGGGCGGGGTGGCCATTATAAAAGTTGGCGCTCCCACCGAATCGGCCCAGAAAGAATTAAAACAAAGAGTAGAAGACGCGGTGGCGGCCACCAAGGCGGCTATGGAAGAAGGCATAGTGCCCGGCGGGGGCATGGCTTTGTTTAATATCGTTTTAAAAAAAGAAGTTAAACCCAAAAAGGACTTGCCCGTGGCCATAGCGGCCTCTAAAATAATGGCCAGGGCCTTGAGCGCGCCCGTGGAGGCGATTATTGAAAACAGCGGCGAATCGCCCGACGAAATTGTAGCCGAACTGATGCAGGCAAAATCAAAACCGAACAGTAACTGGATTGGCTTTAACGCTCTTACCAATGCTGTCGGCAATCTTAAAGATCACGGCATTGTGGATCCGCTCAAAGTTGTCAAAACCGCTTTTATCAATGCCGTTTCGGTGGCGGCCAACTATCTTACGGTGGGCGCGGCCGTGACGGATATTCCAGAAAAGAAAGATGTCCCCGCGATGCCGCACGGGGGAATGGAAGACTACTAGAAAATGACAAATGACTAAGCTCAAATGTCTAAAAAAACAATAGTTAATGATTGAATTGTTTTGTCATTTAGGTTTTGATATTGATTGGTCATTTGGATTTAGACATTAGACATTTAGTGTTATATAATTCAGTTATGATATTAACATCTTGGATATTGGTTGGCGTAGGTGCAGTAATCGTATTATGGATCATCTACGCTTTTAACCGCTTAGTAACTTTGAAGACGAGGTTCAGTTAAAACGCCGCTACGATTTGATTCCCAATTTGGTGGAAACGGTAAAGGGTTATATGGGGCACGAACGGCAGGTGTTTGAAAATGTTACCCAAGCCAGATCAGCCGCGTCAAACGCGGTAAACCTCAAGGATAAGATGGAGAAGGAGAATATTTTAACCAACACATTAAAAACTTTGTTTGCGGTGGCCGAAAATTACCCCGACCTAAAAGCCGATACCAATTTTTTGGAACTCCAGCGCGAGGTGGCCGATACCGAAAATAAAATCCAATCGGCCCGCCGGTTTTACAACGGCAATGTGCGCGACTTTAATGTAACCGTCCAGTCATTTCCATCCATGATTATCGCCGGAATGTTCGGTTTTAAAACCAGAGAATTTTTTGATCTGGAAGACAACCATCCGGCGCAAGAAGCTGTGCAGGTAAAATTCTAACACTGCGAAATACGAATATTTACGAAATTACGAATAAACAGATTCGTATGTTCGTATTGATTCGTAACTTCGTAGTGGCTCGAGCAATGACACTGTATACCAACAAGTCGCGGAATATAAGGAAGACATGGCTCTTGATGGCCGTGTTTTTTGGCATTGTCATCGGCATCGGTTTTATATTCAGCAGAATCTACGGTAATCCTTCTATTCTATACCTAGCGGTTTTTTTGAGTATTATAATGAATATAATTAGTTACTGGTTTTCCGATAAAATCGCTTTGGCCCTGCATAAGGCCCAACCGGTGGAATTAAAATCCAACCCAGAATTGTATCGGGTGCTGGAGAATTTAACTATCGCCGCCGGTTTGCCTATGCCTAAATTTTATTTAATTAACGACCCCGCGCCCAATGCTTTTGCCACGGGGCGGAATTATAAAAATTCGGTGATATGTGTTACATCCGGCTTGCTGGAAAAATTAGATAGATCGGAAATCGAAGGCGTGCTGGCCCATGAACTTTCACACATCGGCAATCGCGATATGCTGGTTTCCACCGTGGCGGTGGTGTTGGTGGGTTTTGTTTCTATACTTTCGGATATGTTTATGCGAAGCTTATGGCTTGCCCCGAGCAGGGTCGAGGGGTTCGGCGGCCGGGATGATGATAGGCGGTCAAATGGGTTGGTGATTTTGATCGGAATCGCGCTTTCTATTTTGGCGCCGATATTTGCTTCATTGATTCACTTGGCCATTTCCAGAAAGCGTGAATTTTTAGCCGATGCTTCGGGTGTTTTGTTAACCCGTTACCCCGAGGGTTTGGTTTCGGCGCTTAAAAAAATATCCGCTTACGGCCGGCCGATCCGCACCGCCACCAACGCCACCGCCCATTTATTTTTTGAAAACCCCTTTGGCGCCGACAAAAGGGTGAAAGAGGATGAAAACGGAGAAAGGGGAACACCCTGGCTCGCGAAAATCTTCTCGACACATCCGCCCATAGAAGACAGAATTAATGCTTTGCAAGGGTTGAAAGTTTAGAAATTTAGGGTTATATTTTTGATATGAAAAAGCGGATTATTGTTAAGACCAAATACGGCGAGCATAAGATAATCCTTGAGAAAGATAAGAGGGGTTATGTTGTGGTTGCGCCTGGCTTGAAAGGGGTTGTGACTTGGGGTAAAGATGTTAAACATGCTAAAGAAATGGCCCAAGAGGCGATTGAA
>JACPHE010000030.1 GCA_016188765.1 Parcubacteria group bacterium
GAAGGCAATGCTCAAGCGGCTTATCAGATTATAATCAAAGACGCCTCTAGCGGAGCTGTTGTTTTAGATACAGCTCGTGTCAACTCGTCTTCCAATTCTTACTCCATACCCTTAGGCACGCTGGCGTTTAATAAAACATATTCTTGGACGGTAACCGTAACCGACAATCATAAATATAATCCTTTATGGAGCACCGCAAGCGGATCTAATTTCACTACTATAGCCCATGCCGCGCCCGCGATATCGTTTACTTGGTCGCCCGCGCGGCCGGCCAAAGACGAACAAGTTACTTTTACCGACAATACTACGGCCTCGGTCGGCGCTTCTAAAACCGCTTGGCAATGGAATTTTCCGCAGGGAACCACATTACTAGGCGGCACTACCGGTTCGCAAGCCACGGCTAAGTTTGAAACATCCGGCGCTAAAGTGATTGGGCTAACCGTTACCGATTCAGACGGGCTTTTGTGCTCCCGTTCAAGCGGCGAAGGCGGAATCCAACAATTTAGCACTGGCCGAAGCATACCCCAATTTAAAGAGGTTATACCCCGTTAATTATTGAGTTCAATCATATACCTACCCATACACCGATACACCGAGCCTACGATCGTAGGCTCGGTGTGTTTTTCTATTTGACCGGTGTCCGACCTTCCTATTTCCTAAGAATAGGGTCTTTTTAATTATTTAATCTTCTGGTAGAATTTTCCTTATTCAATTTTGTTCCTTCAAAACATTTATATTCATTAAAGGAGGCACGCTATGATTATCGTGGAAAAGGCGGTGAATAGTTATCTTAAAGATATCAAAGCCAGCCGGCCGCTTACCGCGGCGGAAGAGATTGAACTGGCTCGCCGGATAAAATTGGGCGACGCGACCGCTGTCGAAAAACTCATAATCGCCAATACGCTCTTTGTGGTTTCGGTGGCGCGCCAATACCGCGGCCGGGGCTTGTCTTTGGCCGAATTGATTTCCGCGGGCAACGAAGGCCTGGTGACAGCCGCTCACAGGTTTAACGAATCAGAAGGGGCTAAATTTGTTACCTATGCCGTTTGGTGGATCCGCCAGGGAATTTTGAACGCCCTAGCCGAAGAAACCAGAACAGTCCGCTTTAAACAAGGTCAAGGCGGTCATGAAACTGCTGAAGGCCACTAAAATTAAATCGTCTCAACTGGGCCGGATTCCCGACAGTCGTGAACTGGCCGAAGAAATCGGCTGGCTTCCGGACGAAGTGGACGATATCCGCAGCATCGCGCCTTATGATTGCTCTTTGGATACGCCCTTTCCCAGCGGAGACAAAACCATTCTGGACGCTTTGCCCGATCGCGGGTCTGTCGCTCCGGATGATGAAATAATTGAAAAGGAGACCAGGGAAAAACTGGACGAAGCGCTTGAAGTTTTGGATTCACGATCCAGGGATGTGGTTGAACTTTGGTTTGGTTTCAGACATTTGAATGTTCCCAAGTCACCCAAGCAGATGCGGGAGAGAAATACATTGGATCAGATTGGCCAACACTTTGGGTTGACTCGTGAACGAGTAAGACAGATCAAAGCCCAGGCCCTGCCCGAATTGAAAAAAGCTCTTTTAAAGCGGGGAATTTCTTCCAGCCGCCCCTCGGCCTAACCTCGGGGCGGCTTTTTTATTTTTTCTATATACTCATTTTCATACGATCGTAGGATTGTGGTTATATGGATTTATAAAAAATTTATAGAAACATTAGATGTCCAAAGATATCCGAGAGGGGATACCGAATTGCTAAATTTGTGCTATCTTTTTTTCCGTGTCAAAATGTTTTAGATGAAGTTATATTATTTTTTGCTTATGGGAGCGATTCTGCTGGACGCGGCGGTGTGGCCGTGGGTCACCGGCGCGGACTGGATGTTTAAAACGGTTTTGGCGGTCTTGCCTTTTATTTTACTCTTTGCGCCCGAACGGCATCTAATTCCTTTAGCGGCCATAGCGCTGATTTATTTTAGGGCCGCAGGTTCTTTTAATTTGGGAGTGCTATTTTTAGGAATGATTGTTTTTTTGGTCTACGAAAGATGGTTTCTTAAAAATTTTTTTAACAAGACCGCTTGGCAGTCCTTGATTTTAGCCAGCGGCGGCATCTTTGTTTTTTACGGGATTATTTTGGTCTTAAATCGCCTATTGGCCGGCGGCGGTTTTTATTTTAGCCCCGGGGTCGCGGTTTCGCTTTTATTTTCGGCAGCGGTGAGTTCGGGCCTTAATTTTTTGCTTAATAAAATATATCGCTTGGAGTAAGCGGAATACCGCTTGAAAATCCGTCGCTCGCCCCAGACGAAAACAAGTTTTCGTCTGCTGGCTCGCTAGGACTTATAATATGCCGAGGTTTATAAAAAAATATGCCCGAGGCCGAAGCGATTTTTTAGAAGTGGATGAGATTTTGTTCGACCAGCATCAGCTCGCTCTCAAAGACCTAAAATGGGAAAACCGGCTGGAAAAAAATATCGCTTTAAAAAATATTAAGATTTTTGGTTATATCTTAATAACGGCGGCGGCTTTTATTTTTTTGCGTTATGCCGGTTTGGTTTTCAACTCCGGAGAATATATTGCCCGAGCCAGATCCAATTATATTAAGGAAATATGGGATTTGTCCCCCCGGGGCATTATTTATGACTCTAATCAAAAACCTCTGGTTAAAAATATTTCCTCCTTCAACTTGGTGGTGATTCCCGCGGAACTGCCCCGGGCCAAAGGAGACCAGAAAAAAGTCGTCTCGCTTTTGGCTGGTATTCTAAACCAGGATGAGCCAGCGATTGAAGATCAGTTTAGGAATATAGATATTTTTTCTTTTCGCCCGGTCCTGGTTTTAGAGGATTTAAACCATGAAGAGCTTTTAATGTTTAAAAGCCAACTGGATAATCTTCCGGGTTTCCGTTTGGAAGAAAACTTTAAAAGAGAATATTTGGGCGGAGGCGCCTTTAACCATATCTTGGGTTATACCGGCCGAGTTTCTTCGGGCGATGTTAAAATCAAGCCCGATTATCTTTTGACGGATATTATTGGCAAGAGCGGGCTTGAATTAGAGTATGAAAATTTTTTACGGGGCCAACACGGGGTTACTTTGGTGGAAGGCTACGCTCGCGGCGGCACCGGCCGCATCGTGGGCACGCATGAGTCAATTTCCGGTAAAAATTTAAACTTATTTCTTAATATCCCATTGCAGGAAAAACTTACCGAAGTTATGGGCCGAGCTTTATCTGGAGCGGGCCTTTCTAGGGCTGCCGCGGTGGCAATAAACCCCAAAAGCGGCGGTATCTTGGCTCTACAGAGTTTTCCAATGTTTGACGGTAATGTTTTTGGCTCGCGGCTTAGCCCGGAGGCGTTTAAAAATATTTTTGAAAATAAAGATCAGCCCCTGTTTAACCGGGCCTTGGGGGGATTATATCCGCCCGGGTCAACCGTAAAACCATTTTTGGGCGTAGCCGCTCTGCAGGAAAAAATAGTGGATGATAAAACCACGATCAATGATCGCGGCTTTATAACCGTGGGTTCGCAGGAATTTAAGGGCTGGTCTGTTTTGGGCGTGGTAGATATCTATCGCGCCATCGCCCTGTCGTCTAATATTTTTTTCTATACCATCGGCGGCGGCTATGGCAACATAGCCGGACTCGGGCCAATTAAAATAGCCGATTATTTAAGCCGCTTCGGCTTTTCCAAATTAACCCAAATAGATTTACCCGGAGAAGCCAAAGGTTTTTTGCCCAGTCCCGACTGGAAACGGGCGACCAAGCATGAGGGCTGGTTTGTGGGCGATACTTATAACATGTCCATCGGCCAGGGTTTTGTGCAGGTTACCCCTCTGCAGTTAACTTTAGCCACGGCGGCTATAGCCAATAACGGCACTTTGTTTAAGCCCAGGGTGGTAAAGTCAATCACGGACAGTAATAATCTGATTATAAAAAATATAGAGCCGGAGGTCTTAAGTAAAAATTTTGTGGATTCCGAATCATTGGCCATAATAAGAAAAGCCATGCGCGAAACGGCGGTTTCTGGGTCAGCTAGATCTTTAGCCAATTTGCCGGGCGGCGCCGGAGCCAAAACCGGCACAGCTCAAACCGGGGTTGGGAATAATACGCACGCTTGGTTCACGGTTTTTGCTCCCTATGAAAACCCGGAAATAGCGCTAACCGTTTTGGTGGAGAACGGCGGCGAGGGTTCCAGCATGGCCGTGCCCATAGCTCGGGAAGTGTTAGAATGGTACTTGGCGCGCTAGGTGCGCAATTTCTAATTTCCAATTTCTAATTTCTAAACTTTATGGTGTTTGACGGCAACAAATTAGCCGAGAAAATATTATCCGAAATAAAAGCCCAGACATCGGCTTGGGTTGAAAAACCATCCGTGGCGGTGGTTAGTTTTGGCCAAAAAAGCGCAAACTCTTCTTATATAATTCAAAAAAAGAAAGCGGCTGATTTTTTAGGATTCGGTTTCAAACATTATCATTATCTTGAATCGGATTTTTCCAAGTCGCGGGAATATCTTAATAAAATCGCCAAAATGAAAAAGGTCTCGGCGGTGGTGGTGCAGCTGCCTTTGCCGCAAGGGATTAATTACTCTTTATTAAATGTCATACCTCCCCAAAAAGATCCTGACCTGCTTTCGGACAAATCGATCGGCATGTTTTTTAACGGCCGTTCTTTGGTGGAGCCGCCCACACCCAGCGCCATTATAAAGATAATAGAAGCGTCTGGGATAGGCATAAAAAACAAAAAAGTTGTTGTTTTTGGTTACGGCCGGTTGATTGGCCGATTCTTAACGCCAATACTTTTAAAATCAGGCGCGATCGTATCCATTATAGAAAAAGATACGCCAAAGACGGTTGTTTTGGAATTTTCAAATATAGCTGATATTATTATTAGTGCCGCGGGCCAACCGAATTTAATCACGGCCGAGATGGTTAAAAACGGAGCGGTGGTTATTGACGCCGGTTTTTCCTTAGTTGACGGCAGGGTAAGCGGTGATGTAGAATTTCAGTCAGTTTCCGAAAAGGCCTCGCTGATAACTCCGGTTCCGGGCGGGGTGGGACCGGTAAGCGTGGCTGAATTATTTTCTAATGTGGTTAAATTATTTGAGGTCTCTAACTTGTAATAACGCCAACCGATAGTTGGGGTTATTTTATTATAAAATTATAAAATGAAAAAATATTTATCTTTAGAGGATTTGGGTAAATTTAAACAAGAACTTCACGAACTAAAAACTATCAAGCGGCATGAAATAGCCCAACGGATAGAAGAGGCCAAATCGCTGGGCGATCTTTCGGAAAATGCTGAATATATAGAGTCCCGCGAAGCCCAGGCCTTTAACGAGGGCCGCATCAGGGAACTGGAGGAACTTTTAAAAAACGCGGTCATTATAGATGAAATCAAAAATAAGACCGGAGCCAAAACGGTCGTGGAAGTAGGCGATGCCGTGGAAGTTAAAAACGAAAAAGGAGAAAAAAATACCTTTACCATTGTGGGTTCCAACGGCGCCGATCCGGCCCAAAATAAAATCTCCAACGAGTCGCCTTTGGGAAGAGCTTTTTTGCAGCGGATGCCCGGCGAGGAGGTTGAGGCCGTTACGCCCATGGGCAAGTTAAAATTTAAGATTTTAAGCATTAAATAATTTTTATATTATAAATTAGGAATTTATTTTCCCCATGGCATCCCTAGAAGAGTTGCGCGCGACTCGTGTGGCTAAACTGGAAAATTTAAAAAAGGCGGGGTATTATGCCTATCCGTCCGTAGTCAAAAAAACTCATGCGGCGGCGGATGTTCAAAATTATTTTGATACGGTTATAAATTCTAAAGAGCCGATTTTTTTGGCTGGCCGAATCAAGGCCATCCGCTTGCATGGCGGCTCGGCTTTTTTGGACCTAGAAGATGATACCGGCGAAGTTCAAATTTTTTTACAAGAGAATCGTCTGGGGGCCGAAAGTTATAAGACATTTCAAGAAAATACCGATGTCGGCGATTTTGCCGAAGCCGGGGGACAGCTTTTTAAAACCAAACAAGACGCTAAAACGCTGGAAGTTGATTCTTTTAGGATAATCGCTAAAGCCCTGCGGCCCTGGCCCGAGGAATGGTACGGTCTTAAAGATCTGGAGGAACGGTTACGCCACCGTTATTTGGATTTGGTTTTAAACAAGGGCGTCAAGCAGATTTTTCGGGACCGTTCGCAGGTTATAGCCGATATCAGAAAATTTTTGGCCAAGGCCGGTTTTATGGAGGTGGAGACGCCAATTCTGCAGCCCCTGGCCGGCGGCGCTTTGGCCGAGCCGTTCAAAACCCATCTTAACGCCCATAATTTAGATATGTATCTGCGGGTGGCTCCGGAACTTTATCTAAAACGCCTTTTGGCCGGCGGTTTCGAAAAGATATTCGAAATTGGCCGATGCTTCAGAAATGAGGGCATTAGTCCGGTTCATAATCCTGAATTTACCATGCTGGAACTTTACTGGGCCTATCAGGATTATAGGGGCTTGATGAAGTTTGTTCAAAAACTATTAAAAAAATGGATCAAGGGCAAATGGCAGGCCCAAGAATTTTCCAAGGTCTTTAAAGAAAAAACCGGTAAAAGATATACCGACATAAATCCAACCGACTTGGATGAATACTATAAAAAAGAAGTCCGAGCCAAAATAACAGGCCCGCTGTTTTTGATAAACTATCCCGAATGCCTTATGCCTTTGGCCAAGTTAAAAGCCGATGACCCTAAATTAACGGAAAGTTTCCAGCTGATTGTTAATGGGGCGGAACTAGCCAAGGGTTATTCCGAAATGAACGATCCTTTGGTTCAACGGCAACAAATGGAACGGCAAGAAGCGGCTTTTAGGTCTGGCAATAAAGAGGCCTCGCGCCTGGATGAAAATTTTTTGGAAGCGTTGGAATATGGCCTGCCGCCCGCCGCGGGTTTGGGCATAGGCCTGGATCGCCTGGTAGCTTTGATCAGCGGGCAGAATAATATTAGAGATGTGATACTGTTCCCTTTTATGAAACCAAAGTTATGAAATTCCAGATCACAAATAACAAATTACAAACAAATCCCAATATCTAAACTCCAATATCCAAAGTTTTGAATTTAGTATTTTGCTTTTGGAGCTTGTTTGTAATTTGGGATTTGGTACTTGGGATTTAATAGTATGATAGATATAAAACTTCTTAGGGACGATTCTGAATCTGTAAAAAAAGCCGTGGCCCGCAAGGGTTATAAAGTTGATATTGATGAAATTTTGGGCTTAGACAAGCGCCGGCGCGAACTTATTCAGGAAATAGAGGGCTGGCGCCGTGAAAGCAAAGAGATCGCTGCTCTAGGCCAAAAATCGTCCGAGACCGATAAAGAAAAGGCCCGCGCCTTAAAAGAAAAAATAAAAATTAAGGAGAAAGAATTGGTTGTTATCGAAGACGATTTTTTTGAAAAATTTAACCAAATTCCCAACTTGGCTTCTGATGATGTCCCCGAAGGACGCGCCGATAAAGATAATAAAGAACTAAGAATGGTCGGCCAAAAGCCCGAGTTTAATTTTAGCCCCAAAGACCATCTTGAATTGGCCGAAAATTTAGATCTTATTGATTTTAGCGCCGGAGCCAAGCTAGCCGGCAGCCAGTTTTACTATTTAAAAAATGAAGGGGCGATGCTGGAGCTGGCTTTGATTCATTATGCGTTGGATTCGTTGGTTGAAGAAGGTTTTAAAGTTATCTTTACTCCCGATCTGGCTAAATCCAGATTCTATCTGGGTACCGGTTATCTGCCTAAAGGCGACGAAGCCCAAATTTACGAGGTTAACGACTCGGATTTGGGTTTGGTTGCCACAGCCGAAGTGGCTTTAGCCGGATATCATGCCGATGAGGTTTTAGACGCTAATAATCTTCCCATTAAATATGCCGGATTATCCCACTGTTTCCGCCGCGAAGCCGGGGCCTACGGCAAGTATTCCAAGGGCTTGTATCGCGTGCATCAATTCACCAAGATTGAAATGTTTTGTTATACTCTGCCGGAGCAATCCCAAAATATGCATGCCGAATTATTACGGGTTGAGGAAAAAATTTTTCAGGGTTTGGGCTTGCCTTACCGGGTGTTGGAGATGTGCGTGGGCGATCTGGGTTCTCAAGCCGCCAAAAAGTATGACCTGGAGGCCTGGATGCCGGGGCGAGGCGAATGGGGCGAGGTTACTTCAACTTCCAATACTACCGATTACCAATCACGCAATCTCAACATTAAATATCGCTTGCCAGACGGTGAAACCGGATTCGCTCATACTTTAAACGGCACGGCTCTGGCCACTTCCCGGGCCATTATTGCCATATTGGAAAACTATCAAAAAGAGGATGGCAGCGTGGCTGTGCCTAAAAAATTGCAAAAGTATTTGTCGTTTAAGACCATTCCTAGTTGAAATTCAAGAAATATCGCTCCTCCGCGGACGGCATGGAGTCCTATCAACTAGATTCTCGGTCATCTCCATGAGCCGCTCGGAGCGATATTTCTTTTTCTCATGGCAGAAAAGTTTCGCCGGGTAAAAAGAGAAAAAAGCAGGTTTTTAAAAAATATCCTTCGCAATCGTTGGGGGTTATTGTTTTTGGTTGGGCTGATTGTTATCATTTTGGTTTACGGAATCTTTTTTTTATTATACGGAAAAA
>JACPHE010000034.1 GCA_016188765.1 Parcubacteria group bacterium
AGATGAAACCGAAGGACTTAACAATTTTAACGGGGCCAGAAACATTCAAGCGTTGGTTTATGATCAAGACACCGGCGAGGTGTATTTGGCCACCGGATTCGGTTTGTTAAAATCGCGCAATTTTGGCATTGATTGGCAACCGGTTGAGGCCATATTCCCGCAGGAATCATTGCCGGTTTTGGACGCTGCCTTGGCCAACAAGGGGCGCGAGATCTACGCTTCGGCCAACAATCTGGTGTATAGCGCCAAAGACGGCGGCAAGTTTTGGCAGGTGCGCAAATTGGGCACGGCCAAAAAGTTGAGGGCCTTATGGGTGGATCCCAAAAATTCCAACCGCATTATCGCCGGCGCCGGCAAAGCCGGACGGAGATAATCTTGATTTTTATCCATCATCGGTCTAAGCTACTGAATATGTTAGACGAAAAAGATATCTCTAAACTTATATCTATTTTTGTTACCAAAGATGATTTAAAGAATCTGCCAACTCGGGCCGATATTAATTTACTGCACAATTCCGTGGACCGATTTATGACGCTGCACGAAAAATTGGATCAGGAATTTACCATGATGAAAGAAGACATTAACCGCATCAAAGTAGCCGTGCGGTCTTTGGGAGCTAAAGTTGAATAATGGAAATACCTGATTTTAAAAATAAACTTAAAGAGGTTTCTAATTTTCTTTCTTCTGAACTTTCAAAAATCAGGAGCGGGCGGGCTACGCCCGCGCTGGTGGAAGATATTTTGGTGGATTATTTTGGCGCCAAAACCCCAATTAAGGGCTTGGCGGGAATAAGTTCTCTTGATGCCCGCACTTTAGTTATAGAACCGTGGGATAAAAATGCCGTGGAGTCCATAGCCAAGGCCATCGCTGGCGCCGGTATTGGCAGCCAGCCCATCGTAAACGGCAATGCCATTAGGGTAGCTCTGTCACAGTTAACCGAAGAACGGCGCAAAGAGCTTATTAAAATAGTTTCCCAAAAAATGGAAGAGGCCAAAATCCGCGCCCGCCGGCTACGCGACGAGGCCGTTAAAGACATCCAACAAGAAAAATCCGAAGACATCAAATTCCGCAAAAAAGAAGAAATAGAAAAGACCATGAAAGAGAATAATCAAGTGCTAGATGAATTAAAGAATAAAAAAGAAAAAGAATTAATGTCATGACCATTTTGATTTTCTTTATTGTATTGTCGGTATTGGTTTTGGCCCATGAATGGGGCCATTTTATAACCGCCAAACGGGCCGGAGCCAAAGTGGAAGAATTTGGGTTTGGCTTTCCGCCCAAAATTTTTTCCTTTGTAAAAAATGGCACTGTGTTTTCGTTTAACCTGATTCCTTTCGGCGGTTTTGTAAAGATATTCGGCGAAAACGGTTTAGAGCATCGCCACGAACCGGGCAGTTTTACTTCTTTAAAAATAGGCCGGCGGGCCAAGATTGTGGCGGCGGGAGTGGTGATGAATGTGGTGTTGGGCAAACCCTCGCTGGTGGATGAAAACAATGAGGTCTTGGCCCAAGATATAAAAATCCAAGTGGTGGATGTGGTTGAAAATTCTCCTGCGGCAAACGCCGGAATTAAATCCGGAGATGTGGTTAAATCGTTTGCCGATGTTTCTGGCTTCAAATCATTTGTTAAAGATTCGGCGGGTCAAGAAATTGTTTTGTCCATAAAAAGAGACGCCGAGGACTTAGAAATCAAAGTAACTCCCCGTGTTAATCCGCCGGCTGATGAAGGCGCTTTGGGCGTGGCTTTGGTAAAAACCGGCATAATAAAATCGCCGTGGTATTTGTTTTTATGGCAAGGGCTTAAGGATACGGCGGTCTTGATCGGCGTGATCGGATCGGCTTTGTTTTTATTTTTTAAAACCTTGATTTTAGAGGGGCGTGTGATGGGCGAGGTGGCGGGGCCCATTGGCATCGCTTCTTTAACCGGCGAGGCCTACACCCTTGGTTTGGCTTATTTACTCAATTTGGTTGCCATACTTTCAGTCAATTTGGCTATACTTAACATTTTACCCTTTCCGGCCTTGGATGGCGGTCGGTTGGTTTTGCTGGCCATAGAAAAAATAAAGGGCTCACCTGTAAATCATAAAGTTGAAAATGCCATCAATACCGCCGGTTTTGCTTTACTCTTGGCCTTGATGGTATTTGTGACTTGGAAAGACATCGCCAAGTTGTTCTGATTTTATTTTGTCTGGTTATTTATCTTGGATTGAAGTAGAACTTCAATCCGCCAACTTTAAGGTCAACGGATTTTACCGGACACCGATCTGGTCAGCCGACCTTAGCGAACACCGAAGCGAACACCGAGTTTAAAAAGGTCACAAAAAAATGCTATAGCATTTTTTTGTGACCTTTTTATATCATCCATGTCCGTATCCGAATGTATTCAAATGTATTGAATGTATTAAACAAGTTTAAATTTTAATTTCAGTTCGGCCTCGTTGGTTATTTTAGTTGCGGTTACCAGCCGCACAAAGTTTCTTACTTGGTAAAACTCCACAATAAAATCTATTTCGTTTTCGCATTCGTAAGGAATCACATAGATACTTTCCTGATATTGCCTAAAGCCCAGTTCTTTTAGTTTCTCTCTAAATACCTCACGAACCTTTTTCTTTTTATCTGGAATATCGAAAATCACTAGCCGCCATTTTTTGTCCCATTTTTTGGGAGTTTTTATTTGCAGTTTATCAATATCAAAAGTTAGGACCTTTTTGACGCCGTCTTCCGTCAGCACCACTTTTATGGTTCCGTCTGGATTTTCTTTAAATTCAATCAACCGTTCATATTTAAATTCTTTAATCAATTGGATAAGGTATTTGCGGTTAAAATCTTTAAAGGCCCCATGGGTTGCCTTGATAATTTTATAATATTTCTGCGGGGAGCGAGTCAGACCCAAAGCTAAACCGGCTCCCAGCAGTATCAGGACTTTCTTTTTGGTAGAATTGCGCATTTATTATTTTAGTTGATGACTTGAACTTGATTGATAACTTGTTGTCAGTTTATCGTCTTATCATCTAAAAATAAAAAGGTAACACATAACTGCTATAGCTTAATTTTGCATCCTTTTTATATTTTATCATATCGTATCATATGATATCTGATATCCTTCTTCTTTCGTTGTGGTCATAGGTTCATATAGTCATAGGGTGTGTGTTAGCTCGTTTATATTTTCTTTTATAAGCTTGCGGAAAATAAAAAAGCTCCGAGGGATTTTCCTCGGAGCATCTTCCTGTTTTGGGTGGTGTCTACACTTTCGATTTTATGCAGTTAAACTGGCAAACGGTATTCCATGCAGCAGCCGTATTCGTCGTGAATCATGGTTTGGCAACGCCTTTCAATATATTGCCACCACACCCGTTGACCACAGACCATAACTGGGTACCAAGCGAACCAACGATGCCACTCCTTGTGAGGTATAACTTTGGATTTCATATCAACTTACCTCCTTTAAAAAAAGGCCATGGATCAATGTAAAACCTTGATATGGCAAAAAATACTTATCCTGGGGCATATTTTAATAATATCATCACAGATGATATTATGTCAAGTTTAATTGTCAATGAGGTTTTATGGTGCTAAAATCAATGCCATTATAAGGGCTTTGTCCGCGAGCGGAGCGAGCGGTAACAAAACCTTAACCGCGTCAGACGCGGTGCTCAAATTTATAACTAATCGCTTCGCTCTTAGATAAATTGGCATGCGTTATTCTCAATCCTTTATAAACACTCTTAGGGCGGATCCTAAAGGCGAGACGGCCGCCAATGCGCGGTTGCTCATCCGAGCCGGCTATGTGGATAAGTTGATGGCCGGTTCTTATTCGTTTTTGCCTCTGGGCTGGCGGGTGTATCAAAAAATAGAAAATATTGTCCGCGAAGAAATGAATGCTGTCGGCGGTGAGGAGATTTTAATGCCGCTGTTGCATCCCAAAGAAATCTGGAACGAAACCGGCCGCTGGAACGATCCGGGCGTTAAAGAAATAATGTATCAGTTTAAAACCAGTGAAGGTAAAGAATTCGGGCTTTCGTTTACGCACGAAGAAGTTTTTTTGGATATTGTCCGCAAAAATTCTTTAAGCTATAAAAATCTGCCCATCCGGCTGTATCACTTTTCCACCAAATTTAGAAACGAACCCCGCGCCAAATCGGGCCTATTGCGCGGGCGGGAATTTATCATGAAAGACCTTTACAGCGTTCACGCCACACAAGAAAGTTTGGACGAGTTTTACTGGCAGGTCAAAGAGGCCTATCTCAAGGCCTATCAGCGCATGGGTCTCAAAGAGGTCAAAGTGGTGGAGGCCTCGGGCGGGGTCTTTACATCGGGTCACACTCACGAGTTTCAGGTTTTGCATCCGGTGGGCGAGGATACGACTTATTACTGCATAAAATGCGACTGGGCACAGAACAAAGAAATATATCAGGGCAGGGTCGGGGACAGGTGCCCGCAATGTTCCGGCCAAATCGAGTCGGCAAGTTCCGTTGAGGTCGGCAATATTTTTAGATTCGGAATGGTTTATTCGGAAAAAATGAATGTCACTTTTAAAGATGCCGCCGGCGCCTCAAAGCCCTTATACTTGGGCAGTTATGGCATTGGCATGAGCCGGTGTTTGGGGCTGCTGGCCGAAATTTTTAACGATGATAAGGGCCTCGCATGGCCGGAAAGCGTGGCGCCGTATCAAATCCATTTGGTCTCGCTGGGCGATACCAAAAAAGAAGCCGAGAAAATTTATAAGGAACTATCGGACTCGGGTCTAGAAATTTTATGGGACGACCGCGACGAATCGGCCGGCGTAAAGCTCGCCGATGCCGATTTGATAGGCGCGCCTTTCCGTTTGGTGGTAAGCGATAAGACAGCGGCTAAAAATAATGTAGAGGTTAAAAAAAGAAGTAGCGAAAAAACAGAATTAATAAAATCGGGTCAGATTGTCTCGTATGTATCTTCTAAATAAAATTTTTGGGCATTTTGCCAAAGATATCGGCGTGGACCTGGGCACGGTCAATACCCTGATTTATGTTAAAGGCCGCGGCATTGTCATCAATGAGCCCTCGCTGGTGGCCATTAACAAAAAGACCGGACAGGTTTTGGCCATTGGCCGCGAAGCCAAAAAAATGCTGGGCCGAACGCCCGGGCATATCGCCGCTATCAAACCCATGGTTGACGGAGTGATTTCTGATTTCGAAGTGACGGAACAGATGTTGAAATATTTTTTTCAAAAAGTTCACGGCGAATCATTTTACCTGGTGCCCCGCCCCAGAGTAGTAATAGGCATACCTTCCGGCGTAACCGAGGTGGAAAAAAAAGCCGTGGAAGAGGCCGCGCGCAATGCCGGCGCCCGCGAGGTGATGCTGGTGGAAGAACCGGTGGCGGCGGCTTTGGGGGCGCGTTTGCCCGTGCAGGAGGCCTTGGGCAATATGGTGGTTGATATTGGCGGCGGCACCACCGAAGTAGCCGTAATATCGCTGGGCGGGTTGGTGGCGGTGCGGAGTTTAAGAGTGGCCGGAGAAAAATTAAACGAAGACATTGTGCAGCTGGCCCGGGATGAGCATAATCTTTTATTGGGTCCACGCTCGGCCGAGGAGGTTAAAATAGCCGTGGCCAGCGCGGTGGATTTAAACGAAAAATTGGAAACAATCATGCGGGGGCGGGATCTGGTTACGGGATTGCCCAAAGAAGTTACTGTTACCTCAAAGGATGTTAAAAAGGCCATCGCTAAATCGGTCAAGATATTGGTGGATGTGGTGCGGGAAATAGTTGAACAGACCCCGCCAGAACTTTTGGGAGACATTATGAAGCGGGGCATTGTGCTCGCCGGCGGCGGCAGTTTGTTACGGGGTATAGATGAGCTTATAAACAAGGAAACCGGTATTGCCGTAAAAGTGGCCGATGATCCTTTGACCGCGGTGGCGCGGGGCACCGGCATAATTCTGGAAGAGACCGAAAAATATCAGGAACTGCTGGCGGTTAAAGAATACGCGACCACTCCAAGAGAGTAAGCTCGAAATCCGAATTTCGAAATTCGAAACAAATGCAAAAATGAATTCAAGGTGTTTCGGATTTCGGATTTCGTGCTTTGGATTTATGATATGGTGGCAAAAAAGCATTTTAGTTTTTATGATCGCGGCCGGTCTTTTTTTTATGGACAAGGCCATGTTTTTTGATTCATCGTTGGGTGCAGTAAACCGTTTTTTGATAAGTCCAATAGTAAAGACAACTTTTTTTCTGGGTTCGGAGAGCGGTTTTTTATTTAAAAATATTTTCGGATTAAGGGGTTTGATCAGGGAAAATATGTTTCTTAAAAATCAAAGGGATTTTTTCCGGGGGGGATATTTTAACCTGCTGGAATTAAAAGAAGAAAACGAGCTTTTGCGCCAGGCCTTGAACACTTCTAAATCAAAGAGTAAAAATATATCTCTGGCCAATATCCTCGCCTTTGACCCTTTTCAGGCCGGAGACGCCTTAACTTTGGACCGGGGCGCGGCCCAAGGAGTGGCGGCGGGCAATGAGGTTATTCTGCCGGGCAATATTTTGGTGGGGCGAGTTAAAGAGGTCGGAGAAAAAGAAAGCCGAGTTGTGTTAATAAATTCGCCGCAAAGCCGCGTCACTTCCGTAACCGAAGATGGCCAGGCCAAGGGTGTGGTTACCGGTTCGGCCAGCGGCGCTTTAAATTTGGATTTGGTTTTAAAAGATTCCGAATTGCGCCCTGGCCAGATTCTTTTAACTTCGGGTTTGGACGGTTTTTTTGAGAGGGGTTTGTTGATAGGCGAGGTGGATAAAATAATAGACGATGACTCGGCACCTTTTAAAAGGGCCTTGGTCCGCCCCTTTTTTAACAACCGCGATTTAAAACAGGTATTTATAATAATTGATTAACTCCGTCATGAAGGTTGATATTCCTAAAAAATTATTAAAATCTAAATATCGGCGCGAAATGTGGCGAAATTCCAAAAAGATTATAAAAATTTTGGAAAAGGTTTTACCTATTTCCGAAATTTATTTGATGGGAAGTTTTACGACCAAGAAAACTCGACCGGCCGATGTTGATTTTACAGTTTTGCTAAAAACCAAGGAA